>CABQLM010000040.1 GCA_902465105.1 uncultured Collinsella sp. | reverse complement strand
CACGCAAAGGAAAGCACTTAATGTGCTTTCCGTCTTGCGCAGGACTGTAGAGCAGGAAACTTCATATGCGTCCCTCCCGGGCGCAAGCAAAAGGGCGGCCCCTGTGCGGAGTCGCCCTTATTGAGCTGCTTATGTTTGGCTGCTACTCGGCGTCGTGGTGACGGCGGGGCTTGCGGCCTCCGTTGTCGCCGGGACGGCGCGGACGGTCGCTGCGCTCGGAGCGCTCGCGACGCGGACGCTCACGGCGCTGGAAGTGCTCGCCGTCGCCCTCGGAGGCACCCTCGGCGCGAGCCGGGGCCTCGGGCTTATCCAGACGATCGAGCGAGATCTTGCCGCGATCGTCGACCTCGATGACGACGACCTTGACCTCGTCGCCCACGTTGAGGACGTCCTCGACCTTCTCCACGCGACCCTTGGCGACGCGGGAGATGTGCAGCAGGCCGTCCTTACCGGGCAGCAGGTTCACGAAGGCGCCGAACGGCTGGATGGAGACCACGCGACCGGTGTACTCCTCGCCCGGCTCGGGAACCTTGATGATGAGCTTGATGCGCTCGACGGCCTGATCGACGGACTCGCCGGTGCCGCCGACAAAGACGGTGCCGTCCTCCTGGATGTCGACCGAAGCGCCGGTCTCGTCCTGGATGCCGCGGATGACCTTGCCGCCGGAACCGATGACGTCGCGGATCTTATCGGTCGGAACCTGGATGGAGACGATGCGCGGAGCGGTGCTGCGCGTGGTGTGACGCGGCTCGGGGATCACATCGAGCATCTTCTGCAGGATGAAGGCGCGACCCTCCTTGGCCTGCTGCAGGGCGCGGGCCAAGATGTCGAAGGTGAGGCCGGTGGCCTTGTTGTCCATCTGCAGGGCGGTGATGCCCTCGGTGGTGCCAGTGACCTTAAAGTCCATGTCACCCAGGAAGTCCTCGAGACCCTGGATGTCGGACAGGACCACGGTCTTGCCCTCCTCCTGGATCAAGCCCATGGCGATACCGGAGACCGGGCGCTTAATGGGCACGCCGCCGTCCATAAGGGCGAGCGTGGAGCCGCAGGTCGAAGCCATCGAAGAGGAGCCGTTGGACTCCATGACCTCGGAGACCACGCGGATGGCGTAGGGGAACTCGTTCTCGTCGGGAAGCACCGGGAGCAGAGCGCGCTCGGCCAGGTTGCCGTGACCAATCTCACGGCGCTTGGGGCTGCCCATGCGGCCGGTCTCGCCGGTGCAGAACGGCGGGAAGTTGTAGTGGTGCATATAGCGCTTGCCCTCGGTGGGCTCGATGGTATCCAGACGCTGGCCCTCGTTGAGCATACCGAGCGACAGGACGGAGAGCACCTGGGTCTGACCGCGCTGGAACAGGCCAGAGCCGTGAACGAGCGGCAGGTAGTTGTCCTTCACCATGATGGGGCGAATCTCGTCGGCGGCACGACCGTCGACGCGCTCGCCGGTCTCGACGACCATGGTGCGCATGGCCTTCTTCTCGAGCTTCTTGAGCGCCACGGGGATCTCGCGCTCCCAGGCGGCCTGCTCCTCGTCGGTGAACTCGGCGCGGATGGACTCCTTCAGAGCCTCGACCTTACCGATGCGGGAAAGCTTGTCGGCGTCGCGCAGGGCAGCGGCCATCTCGTCGTAGTGGGCGAAAATGCGCTCCTGGACCTCCTCGACGGGCTGGTCGAGCGGGTATTCCTTCTTGACGATAGCGCCGTTGACCTGCTCCCACTCGGCGACGAACTCGTCTTGGGCCTGGCAGAAGGCAGCGAGGGCCTCCTGGCCAAACTTCATAGCGGCGAGCATGTCGTCCTCGGAGATCTCCTCGGCGCCGGCCTCGACCATCGAGATAAAGTCGGCAGAGCCGCCCAGCTCCAGGTCCAGATCGGAGTTCTCGCGCTCCTCATAGGTGGGGTTGACGATAAACTCGCCGGTCTCCACGTTGCGACCGATGCGCACGCAGGCAAGCGGACCCTCGAAGGGCACGCCGCCGAGCGTCATGGCCAGAGAGGCGCCCATGACGTTGATAACGTCGAAGGGGTTGACCTGGTCGGCGACGAGCGAGGTGGCGACGATGTGCACCTCGTTGCGGAAGCCGTCCGGGAAGCTCGGGCGGATCGGGCGGTCGATCATACGAGCCGTGAGCGTGGCCTTCTCGCTGGGACGGCCCTCACGCTTGAGGTAACCACCCGGGATACGGCCGGCAGCGTACATCTTCTCGTTAAAGTCGACGGTCAGCGGGAAGAAGTCGTAGTTCTTGCGCTCCTTGGAAACGACCACGGTGTCGAGCATCGTGGTGTCGCCCTGCTTGACCAGGCAGGCGCCGGTGGCCTGCTTGGCAAGCTCGCCCGACTCAAAGGTGTAGGTCTTGCCGTACAGCTCAAAGGACTTGGATACGAGTGTCATTGTTCTCCTTTACCCCACAGGCCCCTTGCCTGCGGGCTTCTCATGTGACGCGGGCCCCCTGCCCCCGCCACGCTTCAGAGCGTGATTGTTCGCGCCCTTACACAAAAAGAGCGCCCCGCTGCGCAGGACGCTCTTAGCATGTACAAATCCTTACTGGATGTTGTCGCGGATGCCCAGAGCCTTGATGAGCTCACGGTACTCGACGATGTCGTTCTTCTTGATGTAGGAGAGAAGACGACGACGACGGCCGACGAGCATGAGCAGGCCACGACGGGTGTGGAAGTCCTTCTGGTGGGACTTCATGTGCTCGGTCAGCTCCTTGATGCGCTCGGACAGGATGGCGACCTGAACCTTGGGGTTGCCGGTGTCGACCGGGGTGTTACCGAACTGGGCAGTCAGCTCCGCCTTGCGCTCTTTGGAAACAGTCATTGTTTCACCTTTCGTTTCTTGTCGCCCGCGGGCGACGCTATTCGCCTCGGACTGGGAAGCCGCCGGTGGAGCGAGCATCCAAGGTCGAGGTACCAACAGGTCGGTATGTTACCACAAGCAGCCCGCGCCTGCGCATCATCACCGACCCAACATGAATTCCATCGCACGGAGGCGCTGATCGGTGTGCGTCGCAGCCCAAACATGCGAAAGCCCTAGCAAATAGGCGGCGGTATGGGGGTCGACCCTCTCGGCCATGAGTGCATCGAAGGTCATGGACATGAGGGCGCGCAGCCACGCGACCTCACCGGTCGACACCAACTCGGCACCCGGAACGCTCGACGCGCACGACCCGCACAGAAGACCGCCCGCCCGGGGCGAAAAATACGACAGCATGGGGTCTCCGCACAGCACGCAGGCAGAAAAATCGGGTCGATAGCCAACGTGCGACAGCAGCTTAAAGACATATGCCGCCACAAGCAGATCCATATGCGCCGTGTCGAGCCCGCTGCCCACCAGGGCAAGCGCTCGCTGTGTTATGGCAAAGGTAAACGGGTCCTCGGCGTCCTCGAACGAGCACACACGCGCAACCTCGGCGATCGCGCTTGCGGCGCAGGTCGTCTCGTAATCGGGCGCAGCGCCGAGCGGCGCCTCCATAAGCTCAGCCTGGGAAACCACGTCGAGCGACCGTCCATGCGCGAGCAGCATATCGACGGTGCAGAACAGCTCGCAACGCGCAGCCAGGCGCCCACCGGGTTTGCGGGCGCCCTTTGCCACGGCGCGAACCTGCCGACCCCGTTCGTCAAGCATCGTCAGGATCAGGTCCGTCTCTTTGAGCTTGGTCTTATCGAGGACGAGCACCTTCGTGCGATATGTCCGGGAGCCTGCCATGCGCGCCGCGCGTCCTTAGTCCTCGGCGTTGTAGCCAAAGCGGCGAATCTGGGCCTCGTCGTCGCGCCAGCCGGCCTTGACCTTCACGTCCAGCTCCAAAAAGACCTGCGTGTCAAAGATGCGCTCAAGATCGCGGCGGGCGTCGATACCGATATGCTTGATCATCTCGCCGCCCTTGCCGATGATGATGCCCTTTTGGCCCTCGCGCTCAACGTAAATGGTGGCGTGCACACGCAGCACCTTCTTGGTCTGCTCGAGCGCATCGCAGATCACGCCAACGGAATGCGGGATCTCATCACGGGTGCGGCGCAAGACCTTCTCGCGCACAAACTCGGCAACAAGTGTCTCGTCGGAAGCGTCGGTACCCATGTCCTCGGGGAACCAACGCGGACCCTCGGGCAAAAAGTGCGCAACGGTCTCGATGAAGGCATCGACGTTGAAGTTCTTGACCGACGACGTCACGATCTCATCGTCATATTCCATGAGCTCGTGGGCGGCCTTAAGCTGCTCCATGACCTGTGCGGGGTCGGCCTCATCGGCCTTGGTGAGCACCAGGACCTTCTTGGAACGGGCATTCTTGACGCGCTCGGCAACCCAGGCGTCTCCCCTGCCGATCGGCTTGGTGGCATCAATCAAAAACGCGACAACATCGACATCGTTCAGCTCGAACAGCGCGCTCTTGTTGAGCTCGGACCCCAGGCCGTCCTTGGGCTTGTGGATACCCGGGGTATCGACAAAGACCAGCTGGTAACCGGGGCGGTTGACGACGGCGCGCATGCGGCGGCGGGTCGTCTGGGCCACCGGCGAGGTGATGGCGACCTTTTTGCCATAGCAGGCGTTGAGTAGCGTAGACTTGCCGGCGTTGGGGCGGCCGACCAGGGCCACGAAGCCGCTGCGGAAACCGGGTTCAACGTCGCCAAAGCCCGCGAGGCTGTCGTCCTCGTCGCACAGGGCGTCGAGCTCTTCGTCGCTCATGCCCTCAAACGGGTCGAATTCCTCGACCTCATCGTATGCCTCAGTCGCTTCGGCATCCACCGCATCCAGGGACTCGTCGTCCAGAGTTTCATCGGTAGGCTGCATATTGTCGGACATGGGAATCCCTTTCTAAATAAAGCCGAGCGCGTGGGCAAATACCAGCACGCCCACAATCGCGGCAGTGATGGAAAGAACGTATACAGAGGCGGCGGCAATGTCCTTCGCACGCTTGGCCAGCGGATGGAGTTCCTGGGTCGCCAGGTCGACGATCGCCTCCATAGCGGTATTGCACAGCTCGCCGTGAATCACCAAGCCACAGCAGATGATAACTGTGGCCCACTCGGCAATGTCGAGGCCGACAACGCAGCCAGCAATGACGGTGCACACGCCCGCCACGAGCATGACCTTAATGTTGCGCTCGGTTTCAACGGCGGTGACGAAGCCCTCCATGGCGTAGGAGAACGACTTTAAGAAGGACGGATGGTCCTTGTTCGATCCGGGAATCATAGACGGCTCCTAATCGTGGGCGTGGTTGGTGATGGGGCCGACGTGGACCAGCTTGGGGTCCTCACCGCGCTCGAGCGCCAGATCGCGCAAGATGGCGTCCTCGCGGGCCTCCATGACCTCGGCCTCGTCGTCCTCAATGTGGTCATACCCCAGCAGGTGCAGCATGCCATGCACGAGCATCAGGCGGCACTCGTCGGCAGGGCTATTACCAAAGCCGGGGGCCTGACGGGCAATGACCTGCGGGGCCAGGATAATATCGCCGAGCTCGAGCGTCTCGTCGGCGGGAATATCCTCGTCAAAGGCCGAGTCGCACTCAAACGAGAGGACATCGGTGGTACGGTCGATACCGCGCCACTCGTGGTTGAGCTCGTGCATCTCGTCCTCATCGACATATGAAAGGGAAATCTCGACTTCACGCTCAACGCCCTCGGCGGCAAGCACGACCTCGCAGATGTGCTCTACCTCCTGCGCGTCGAGCAGCGTATCGAGCTCGGCATCGTTGCTGATCAATACACTCAACGGGACTCCTTTCGGTCGTGCACGCGTTTCTCGCGCACATCATCATAAGCATCGTATGCCTCGACGATACGCCCCACCAAGGCATGGCGCACCACGTCGGCACGCTCGAGGTGAGAAAATGCGACATCGTCGACACGGCCTAAAATCTGCTCGACGTCGGCAAGACCGCCGCGACGACCCACCAGGTCGCGCTGACTCAGGTCGCCGGTAATCACAAACTTGGAGTTAAAGCCCAGGCGCGTCAGGAACATCTTCATCTGCTCGGGCGTGGTATTTTGCGCCTCGTCGAGCACCACGAAGGCATCGCTCAGCGTGCGGCCGCGCATGTAGGCAAGCGGGGCGATCTCGATCACGCCGCGCTCCATGAGCTCATCGGTGCGCTCGCGATCCATCATGTCAAAAAGGGCGTCGTAGAGCGGACGCATGTAGGGGTCGATCTTTTCCTCGAGGGTACCGGGCAAAAAGCCCAGGTTCTCCCCCGCCTCGACAACCGGACGCGTCAAGATCAGACGGCCCACCTCGTGACGCTTGAGCGCGGCAACGGCGAGCGCCATGGCCAGATAGGTCTTACCGGTACCGGCAGGACCTAGACCAAACGTGATGGTATGCGAGCGGATGGCATCCACGTAACGCTTTTGGCCGAGCGTTTTGGGGCGAATGACACGGCCGCGATACGAAAGCAGCACATCATCGCGAAGCGATGTAGCCTCGTGCTCACCGTCGCGCAAGACGGCCAGGCAGCGAGAGACATCGTCGGCAGACAGTGTGCGTCCGGCGGCCGCCTCGCGAAAAGCATGCTCGAAAAAGCGCGCCACGAGCTCGACCTCGTCCGGGTCGCCGCTCACGGCGATACTGTCGCCACGGGCGACCACGTGAGCGCGAACCAAGCTCTCGAGCTCACGAAGGACGCCGTCGCCGGCGCCCAAAACGCGCGAGGGGTCAATACCCTCGGGAACGGTAAGTCTAATCTTCGAGGCTTCCATGAACCTCCCTGCGTGCATGGACCAAGCCGGAATCATCGACTCCGATGATAGCAACATCGAGCAGGCACGGGGCTGTGAGTCCACAGGTATCGTCAAGACGGGCATGGTGGAACGAACCGAGCGTCAGGTTGTCGCCATACTCGAGCACGGCGCGCTCGACGGTACCCACGCGGCGGCGAGCGTCGGCAATGGCGAGTTCCTGCGCCGCGGCTCGCATACGACGGCTGCGCTCGGCCATAACCTCGGGCGGCACCTGGTCGGACATATCGGCAGCAAGGGTACCGGGACGCTTGCTGTAACGAAACACATGCATACGCGAAAAGCCCACGCGGCGGCACAGCGCCAGCGACTCCTCAAACTCCTCGTCCGTCTCGCCGGGAAAACCGACGATGACATCGCACGAAAGGGACGCCTGAGGCAAGTTGGTGCGAATCATGCGCACCGTCTCCTCAAAGGCCTCGGCGCTATAGGGACGCCCCATGCGATGCAGTGTCCTGGTGCAGCCGGACTGCACGGGAAGGTGTAAAAACGGGGCGATGCGCTTCGGATAGCGCGCCATGACCTTAAGCAGGGACTCAGAGATATCCATAGGCTCGACCGAGGAAATGCGCACATGCGGAATGGACGTGCGCTCCATAATCGCCTCGAGCAGCTCATCGATCTCGACGTGTTCATCAGTCGCGCTCTTGCCATCGTAGGCGCCCAGGTTCACGCCCGTCAGCACCACCTCGGGCACGCCGGCCTCCTGGGCCTCGCGAACCTGCTCGAGCACGGACTCGACCGGCACGGAGCGCTCGGGGCCGCGGGCCTTCCACACAATGCAATAGGTGCAACGATGGTTGCAGCCGTCCTGGATCTTCACCCCCAGACGCGAGCGACCGAGTGCGTCGACCACCTCGCCGTCACTGCAGGCGGGAACGTCATCGGACTCAACGCCCAGCACCTCGCAGACGCGTTCGGCGACATCGATCTTGGACGGCTCGGCGATCACGCGGTCCGAAAGCTCCAGCAGCTCCTCGGGGTGCAGATTGACTACGCATCCGGTCACGACCACATAGGGCTCGTTTGGATAGGCCAGCGCATGGCGAACGGCCTTACGGGTCTTGGCCTCGGCCTCGCCCGTAACGGCACAGGTGTTAATGACAATCAGCTCAGCATCCTGGGGCTCTACCATCGCAAAGCCCAGGCGCATAAGATCGGCAGTGATACGGTCGGACTCAACCCGGTTGACACGGCAACCGAGGTTGACGACAGAGATATGAGGTGCGAGCACACGGGCTCCTTAATCGAGGATGTCGTCGAGAGCGCTCTTAATGCGATCGGTCACCGATTTCTTACCGGAAGCGACGTCGTCGCCCATCTCATCGGCAAAAGCGCGGAGCAGCTCGCGCTGCTTGTTGGAAAGGTTCGTGGGAACGACCACGCGCAGCTGCACGATCAGTCGACCGCGTGAGCCGCCACCGCCGATGCGCGGCATGCCGAAATTGTTGACGCTCACGGTGTCGCCGTACTGTGCACCGGCGGGGACCGTCACCTTGACGACCTCGTCGGGCATAATGCCCTCGACCTCGATCTCGCAGCCGAGCGCAGCCTGCGCAATCGAGATATCGCTCACGAGGTACAGGTCATCGCCGTTGCGCTTAAAACGCTCGTGGTCGGCAACGCGCACGTTGACGATCAGGTCGCCCGAGGGCTCGCCGCGAAGGCCGGCCTCGCCAAAGCCGCTCACGCGCAGCTGACGACCGGTCGAAACGCCGGCGGGGATATCGATGTCGATCTTTTCATGCGAAGGCGTGCGGCCCTGACCGTCGCAGGTCTCGCAGGGATGATCGATGACCGTGCCCTCGCCGTGGCAGTCGGGACAAGGCGAAGAGGACTGAACCTGGCCCAGGAACGAGCGCTGGACCGTCGTGACATAGCCCGTGCCGTGGCAGCGGCTGCACTGCTTTTCCTGTGCGCCCTCGGCCCTACCGGTGCCGTTGCAATCCTCGCAGGGAGCAAGGCGGTCATAGCTGATCGTCTTTTTGCAACCGAGCGCCGCCTCCTCAAGGGTCACCGAAAGGGAGATGGCCATGTCACGTCCGCGACGACGCTCACGGCGATTTCGGGCGCCACCGCCGGCACCGCCACCAAAGAACGACGAAAAGAGGTCGTCCATGCCCATGCCGCCAAAGATATCATTGATATCGACGTAGCCCGAACCACCGGGGCCGTCGGCAGTGCCGTAACGGTCGTAGTTAGCACGCTTCTGCTCATCGGAAAGAACGGAATATGCCTCGTTGAGCTCTTTGAACTTGGCCTCGGCCTCGGGGTCGTCCGAAACGTCCGGGTGTACGGTACGGGCTTTCTTTAGAAACGCGCGCTTAATGGTCCGCGCGTCGGCATCCTTATCGACGCCAAGTACCTCGTAGTAATCCCTATTTTCCGACACGACCGAATCCTTCCGACTTTCAATATTGTCACAGTGCGTCCTATACCCATGCAAGGCCGGCCGCAAACAGAGGGTTTGATGTTATTGAATCCCGTAAGGCGAAAGCATCGCACGCTGCGAGCAGCTCGCAAACCACACCGACACGAGCGCGAACATGAAGCCGTTGGCAAAACCGTTGGCAAACTGCATCGCGCCACGTTTCCACCACAGCAGGCTACGGTGAAGAATCCCATCCGAGAGCACCATGAACAGACCCATGGCAAACGGAATAAAACACATCACGGCAAAGGCCGAGAACACGCCCGAGATGGCCGACAGCACCAAAAACGGCGCCACGATGCCCATCAGGTAAAAGCCGGTACGGGCTTTGCCCTCCAGGCGCTCGGCCTCCACATGGGCGCGCCCGACCAGGTCACCACCTGTGGCTCCATTGGTACCGGCGTGGCCCATGCCGCTAATGCGAACCTCGTCGCCGTCGTGCGTGCCGGCAGGGAACTCAATCGTTTGCTCGGAGGTCACGCGGGTACGTCCGCTGCCGCCGCAATCGGGGCACGGATCGGCTACGACCTTGCCCGAGCCACCACACTCGGGGCAAACCGACTGAAACGTGCCGGCGCCAAACAGGAAGGACAGGTCCACATCGATATGGCCGCGCCCGCCACAGCTTGGGCAAGTATGGGCATGCTCGGAGGAGACAGAGCCCGAGCCGCCGCAATGTCCGCACGTATCGAATCGCGTGTAGCGAACAGTTTTACGGGCACCGCCCTTGGCCTCCTTGGCATCGAGCTTAATGTCGACGACCACGTTGGCACCGCTTTCGGGATTGTAAGCTGCCCGCCCGCGACGCGGCTGACCCCAAGCGCCGCCAAAGGGAAAACCGCCCTCAAAGGGATTGCCGTACCCGGCACCGCCGGCATAGCCGCCACCGTAGGGCGAGGTCGAAGGTGCACCCGCAAAGGGATTACCCGAGCGCATGGCATCATAGCGCGCACGCTTCTGCTCGTCCGAAAGCACGGCGTAGGCCTCGGAAACCTCTTTGAACTTTTCCTCGGCATCCGGCTCTTTGTTGACGTCCGGATGGAGCTTGCGGGCCTTTTGCTGAAAGGCCTTCTGTATATCACGCGAGGTGGCGTCCTTGGAGACGCCCAGAATCTCGTAGTAATCTTTTTCGTTCATCGTCGCCATGCGCGGCAACCTCCTGCTCACAGCAGCGTATATATTGCGGTAATTCTACCCGAGCGGCCTATGCTAGACCCCAAAACAGCCCGAACAGCACATTTCCATCGAGCCAACCCAAGTGGGTGGGCGCAAGGCGGGCACGGGCGCGACCTGCGATAACGTCTCTCGATGTGACGCGCCCCACATGGCCCTCGACATCATCGGGCACCCAGGTGGCAAGGCCCAACTCGAGCGCACGGTCACAGGCCGATGCCAAATCATCTGCAGGAATTATGTTCGCCGCGCGAGCCAACAGGTCAGACCCAACGCCACGCGTCATGCGGCAAGCGAGCATCAAATCCTCAGCCGCTGCCTCGCGCTGGGACAGATACTCGGCATCAAACGCCGTCGCGGCATCGTCGCGTTGCACCAGACGCACGCGGTGCGCATCGCCTCGAGAAGACACGCCAGAAAAAAGCCCGGCCAAGCGGTCGAAATCCCCAGCATCAAGCATACCAGCGGCAGAGCGACCCAGGCCCAGATAGCCCTGTCCGGTCCAATAAGCAATGTTGTGGGCACACTCATGACCGTCGAGAGCGTAGCTCGCCACCTCATACGGATGATAACCGGCCGCAGTCAGACAATCACGCGCCACGTCCATGCATGCCGCCTGAAAATCCTCATCAGGCTCGAGCGACTCGTCGCGGCACGCCATGCGATAGAGGGGCGTCCCCTCCTCGAGCGTGAGCGGGTAAACCGACACATGGTGCGGAGCCGCCGCCAGCACGCCATCGAGCGTGCGCTGCCAGCTCGTGGCCGTCTGTCCGGGAAGGCCGCACATCAGGTCGCAGGACACATCGAGCCCAGTATCCTTGACCGTCGCGATGGCAGCGAGCGCCCGATCAGCATCGTGAATACGGCCGATGGCGGTAAGCTCGGTGTTATCGAGCGTTTGCACGCCCAGAGAAACGCGTGTGACACCAGCCTTGGCAAGCGCAGTGGCAAGCTCGGCGGTCAGCGACTCGGGATTGGCCTCGCAAGTAAACTCAACGGGGGCGCACCACGGACGAATGCGCCGCGCCAGCTCCACCAGGCGCCCCCCCGCCAGCGACGGCGTGCCGCCGCCAACATAGACGGTGCGGATCTGGTCAAGGGCCCCAGCCTTGCCAAAAGCATCGAGGCGCGCGTACAACTGCTCAAAATAACCATCGAGCGCAGCGCTCAGGTCGCACGGAGCAAAACTGCATGAGTCAAAGTCGCAGTACCGACACTTTTGGGCGCAAAACGGCACGTGCACATACAGCGCGGTAACGGCCACCGTTAGGCCTCCAGCGGATGAGGGGGCACCGATTCGCCAGCAGCAAGTGCGGCCTCGCAGGCCACCACATCGCGCTCGATATCATCGACCAATGCCATGAACTCCTCGTATGTGGAGCAGCGCACCACCTGGGCGCGCCAGGCCGCAGCATGGGGCATGCCCTTAAGATACCAGCTTGCGTATGTGCGAGCGCGCGACATGAGCGGCAACAACTCGTCCGTGAGCGTCAGGTGCTCGCGCAGGGCATCCAGGCGCTCGACCGAGCTACGCACCGGTACCGGCGTGCCATCAAGTGCAAGAGCTCGAGCATCACCGAACACCCACGGATTGCCGTAAATGCCGCGCGCGATAAACACCGCGCTGGCGCCGGAGCTGTGCAGATGCTCCACGGCATCCTCGGCGCAGAACACGTCGCCCGAACCGATCACGGGAATCTCGACGGCATCGGCCACCTCATCGACGACCGACCAATCGGCCTGGCCCGTATAGAGCTGTGTGGCGCAGCGACCATGCACCGCCACCGCGGCGGCCCCTGCTCCCTCAAGCATCTGGGCAAACGTCGCGGCATTGCGGTCTTCGGCGTAAAAGCCCTTGCGGATTTTTACGGTCACGGGCACATGCGCCGCGTCCACCGCCGCCTCGACGATCTTCTCCGCCAGGTCAGGCGTGCGCATGAGCGCCGAGCCCTCGCCCTTGGTGACGACCTTGCGAGCCGGGCAGGCCATATTGATGTCGATGAGCGACAGGCGATCGCCCACACGCTCCTCGACGGCAGCGACAGCGCTCGCAAACTGATCGGGCTTGGAGCCAAAGAGCTGCACGCAAATCTGTTGTTCCTCATCGGCCGGCAGCACCAGGCGCCACGTCTTATTGCTGGCATAGGCAAGGCCCGCAACGCTCACCATCTCGCTGTAGGCAAGATGGACACCGCGGCGGCGGCACATGATGCGATAGGCGGGATCGGTCACGCCGGCCATGGGAGCCATAAGGAACGGCTGCTCGGCATAGGCGCCCAGCAGCCGCTGACTATATTCGGAAAGCGCCATAGACCTACTCGTCCACCTTGAGAATCGCCATAAACGCCTCCTGAGGGACCTCGACCGAGCCGATGGCCTTCATGCGCTTCTTGCCCTCTTTCTGCTTCTCGAGCAGTTTGCGCTTACGCGAAATATCGCCGCCGTAGCACTTGGCAAGCACGTCCTTGCGACGCGCCTTGACGGTGGAGCGAGCAATGATCTTGTTGCCGATAGCACCCTGGATGGGCACCTCGAACAGCTGACGCGGAATGATCTCCTTGAGCTTGTCGCATAGGCCGCGGGCAAGACCGTAGGCCTTGTCCTTGTGGACGATAAACGACAGCGCGTCCACCTCGTCGCCCGAAAGCAGGATATCGAGCTTGACGAGCTCGGAGGGGCGATATTCGTTGAACTCGTAGTCGAGCGAGGCATAGCCCTTGGTGCGGCTCTTGAGCTGGTCAAAAAAGTCCAGGATAAGCTCGGCGAGCGGCATGTCAAAGCGCATTTCGACCGATTTGCTCGTGAGATGGATCATGTCGGTTGTAATGCCGCGATGCTCGATAGCAAGCTGCATGACGGCACCCGTATACTCGGGCGGGCAGATAATCTTGGCCTTGAGATAGGGCTCCTCAATGCGCTCGATGCGCGTAGCCTCGGGCAGATCCTGCGGGCTGCGGACATCAATCATCTCGCCGTCGGTCTTGTAGACGTGATAGTCCACCGAAGGGCTCGTGGCAATGAGGTCCAGATTGAACTCGCGCTCCAGGCGCTCCTTGACGACCTCCATATGCAGCAGGCCCAAGAAGCCCACGCGGAAACCAAAGCCGAGCGCCACTGAGGTCTCGGGCTCCCACACCAACGACGGGTCGTTGACATGCAGCTTATCGAGAGCGTCGCGCAGGTTCTCGTAATCCTTGTTGTCGATCGGGAACAGGCCCGTGTAGACCATGGGCTTTGCCTCGCGGTAACCGGGGAGCGGTTCGGGGCAGGGATTCGACGCCCACGTAAGGGTATCGCCCACGCGAACGGCCTCGGGATCCTTCAGGCCCGTGACCACGTAGCCCACCTCGCCGACCGTCAGCGCATCGACCGGGGTCTCGGCGGGACGCTTGACGCCCACGCCATCGACCAAAAAGTCGCCCTTGGCCTGCATCATGCGCAGGATATCGCCCTTCTTGATGGAGCCGTCAAAGACACGGACCGTGGCGACGACGCCGCGGTACTCATCAAAATACGAATCCAAAATGAGCGCCTTGAGCGGAGCGTTTGCATCGCCCTTGGGCGGAGAGATCAAAAAGACAATGGACTCCAGCAGATCGTGAATGCCCTCGCCGGTCTTGCCCGATACGCATACGGCATCGTCGGCAGGAATCGCCAGGTCGTCCTCGATCTCGGTCTTAACCTCCTCGGGATGCGCCGACGGCAGGTCAATCTTGTTGATTGCGGGCACGATATCCAGGTTGGCGTTCATGGCGAGCGTCGCGTTGGAGACGGTCTGCGCCTCGACGCCCTGCGTGGCGTCGACGACGAGCACCGCGCCCTCGCAGGCGGCCAACGAACGCGAGACCTCGTAGGTAAAGTCCACGTGGCCCGGCGTATCGATCAGGTTGAACTGATACGTCTCGCCATCGTCGGCGTCATAGGAAACGCGAACGGCATTGGACTTGATCGTGATGCCGCGCTCGCGCTCGATATCCATAGTGTCGAGCAGCTGCGACTCCATGTCGCGCTCGTCGACGGTATGGGTGAGCTCGAGGATGCGGTCACTGATCGTGGACTTGCCATGGTCGATGTGCGCAACGATCGAGAAGTTGCGGATGTGGGAAATGTCAATTGAAGTATTCATGCGGACTATCTTACCCGAGCGGCACAAAAAATGGAGCCTGCTCCATAAAACAGGCTCCATTTATGCGCGTAATCTATGTGGTGTGAAATTTACAACTTAAGCGTTGATGCTGTTCACGAGCTTGGCAAGACCGGACTTGCGGTTGGAAGCCTGGTTCTTGTGGATAACATGCTTGGCGGCAGCCATGTCGAGACGCTTGGTGACGGTCTTGAGGGCAGCCTGAGCCTTCTCGGCGTCGCCCTCGGCGACAGCGGACTGGACGTGCTTGGTCAGCGTCTTGAGCTCGGACTTGACAGCCTTGTTACGCATGCGAGCTGCCTCATTGGTGCGGATACGCTTCTTCTGAGACTTGATGTTTGCCACTTCTGGAGTTCCTTTCGAGTTCCTTGCAAAAAATGTATGACACCTCTGAGACACGGTGAGGTCATGCAAGCGCCTACTATAGCACGCTCCCACTCAAAGAGATAGAACGAATTTGTCAAATAAGCAGGTATCATCACGATTTTCGCAAGATGTTCGTAATCCAGAGCAAAAGCGCGGTCTGAGAATCGGCCGAACCCTTGAGCGCGAGCTCCACGTCGACCGCTCCCTCGAGCGCCGCAACAAGCTCCGCCATCGAAAAACGGCGTGCCCAGGTCAGGTGATTTTTGACCTGCCAGGCCTGAAGCTTGAGCGTCGCGGCAAGCTCGCGACCCTGCCCACGCGCATCGAGTGCCTTGGCAACAATAAGTTCGCGGATGCGTCCGCACAGCAGCGTGTAAGTCCAAACATAGCTCTTGGCGGGCAGTAGATTGAAGAGCTCGAGCGAGCGGCGCATGTCACGGGCCGAGACCGCATTGAGAAAGTCCCAGGGTTGAACCTCGGCCGTGCGGACGATCCATCGCTCCACATCGGCAAGCTCGATCTGGGGCGCCTCGACCATCTGAGCGAGCTTTGCCAGATCGTTATCGAGCATGCGGGTGTTTTCACCCGAGCGCGAGACGAGCTCCTCGGCGGCCGCCGTCGAGATGGACTTGCCATGCTGCGTCGCCATCTGCTGCACGCGGCGCGGGAGCTCCCAGCGTTTGGTGCCCGAGCAATCGATGACGGCCTTCTTGTCGATCTTAGCAATCGCCTTATACAGGCGCGTGTTCTTGGCGAGCGAGTCGGCGATGATGAGGCAGACCGTCGTAGGGTTGGGACTCGCCAAATACTCGACGAGCGGCTCGGAGGTCGCCTTGGCGAGCTTTGAGCAGCCGTCGAGAATTACAAGGCGAAACTCGCTGCCCATGGGAAAGGTGTTGAGCGATCCGATAATCGATTCGATATCGGGGTCTTTGGTCATATCGCGCTCGTCGAGGTTGAACTCGACCATGCCCGACTTTTCCAGACGTGCCTTCATGCGCGAGACGGCGTGATCGCGTTTGACACCGTCGGTACCGACGATCAGATATGCCGGCAGCAGACCGGTTTCGGACATCGCGCTCCCCTCTCGCAAACTCCCATATTCGTACCGTGACATTTTAGCCCAGGGTCCCACCGCGCGCCAACGATGTCATCACGACCGTTGGCAACGCATCGTAAAGCCCTTCGCGGTCGGCGTGATGGTGATATCACCGTGTTCGATGGTGCATGCGAACGCACCGCCCGCATCGCGAACGGCACCGATGCAGACATCGGATGGATGACCGTAACGGTTGCCCTCGCCCGCGCTCGCGATAGAGAGCTCGGGCTTAAGCGTTTCCAGCAGGTCTGTGTCGACGGAAACTTTTGAGCCGTGATGCCCCAGCTTGAGCACATCGATATCACCCACCTCCTGTACAAACTCCCGCTCCTGATCGAGCTCGGCATCACCAGTGAGGAGCACGCGCAGGCTCTTGCCTTCCTGAGCATAGGAGAGCAGCAAACAAAGCGAGTCCTCATTGCCCTCGCCATCCACTGTGCCAAACGGCCACATCACACGAGCCCGAAATGCGCCGATATCGACTGTATCCCCGTAAGCCACCTGCCGATACGTTACGCCGGGACAATTCAGAACCTCAGCAGGCGCGCCGTCCAGCGCATCGGCCGCAACCGCGATTGCCCCAACCGAAAACTGATCAAGCACATCGGGAAGACCGCCCCAGTGATCTTCATCCCAATGCGTTACAAACACGGCATCGATATGGTGGACGTTATTGCGAACCAACGCCGACACCACGCGCTCATCGAGCCCACAGTCGACGAGCGCCACGGCACCACCCTGACGAACCAGAATCGCATCGGCCTGGCCAACATCGAGGACCGTTACCGAAGGCGGCGCGCATCGATCCCAATAGACATACGGAACACCCGCTGCAAGCATCAAACACAGCAGCACCACTGCCATGCTCCGTGCGCAGGGGCGTGGCCACCAGACCAAGAGGACTACCAGCGCGAACGGCACCACGTATACCAAGGGCGTATCGGGCGACACACTTACGGATGCACCAGGAACGGCGGCAAAAAGCTGTTCAAAAAACAGCGCACAGCGGGCGACAATCATGGGTACCACGAGTGCCCCGTAACGCAACAGCGGCACAAACGAGCAGGGCACCAGCACAACCGAAGATGCGAGCAGCACGCTTATCACCGGACCGATCACGGCATTTGCGAGCGGGGCAATGAGCGAAAACGTCCCGAATGCGGGAATAGTTACGGGAAGTGTCGCGAGTTGCGAACACAGCGTGACAGACAAAATACTGGCGACGCCCGATGGCACGCCCAGCTCGCCCAAGGCGTAGGTAGCGTAGGGGCAAAAACAAAGGATGGCAAAAACGCTGGCACACGATAGCTGAAAACCCATCTCGAACAATACCGTCGGACGTAGCAACACAAAGATTGCCATGGTGACAAATAGAGCCGAGAGGCCATGCCGGCGACGACCGGCGTCGTTGGCGACAAGCGACGCCGCCACCATGCAGCACGCGCGAACGGCCGAGGGCGAGGAGCCCGTAAAAACGGCATAGGCAGCAAGAGCCAGTACCAACAGCCCCCGCTGCAGCCCACGAGAGAGACGCGTCTTTTGCAAGGCGCTCTCAATCATAAAACCGACGATGGCAAGATGGCTGCCCGAAACGGCGATAAGATGTGCGGTGCCCGTTACCGAAAACCAATTGCCCGCCGGCTGGGCACGCAGCTCGGAGGAACGTCCGCAGACAACGCCTGCAACGAGCGAGCGCGCCGGATCGGTCGCGGGCGCGATAACGGCAAGGAGCTCGTTTCGAAGCCAAAGCAACGGCCTTGGAGAGCCCTCGTCGACCGATACCAACCGGATGACTTTAACCTTTCGAAACTCGCCCCGAAGCACGCGTGAGCGCCCATACGCATCATTCTCAAACCGCGAAACTCGACCGATAGCACGTACATGCGAACCGGCGCCGAGTTCACGATCACACGACAGTCGTACCTGACCCAAACGCTTTTCGCCCGCATACGCATCGCAGGCATAGGAGTACACACCGTCATTGATGGACGGATCGCCCTGCACATAAAATTCGAGACTGCTCGCAGCCCGGTTATCCAGTGCCCTCGAAGCATGCAGCGCCCCTATCGCCCAAGCCGCGGACACGACCGCTCCCGCCACGAGGCCGAGGGCCGCGGCATACAGCCATCGCCTCCACCGCACAAGACGCATACAGGACCGAGCTAATACGATGCACGCCGCAGCCGCAACGGGAATGGCTATAAGCAATGTGACGGGCGCTGGCTGCTCTCCCAGCAGCAAACCGGCTGCCATGTTAAGCACCAATCCGCAACTCGCACACAAGCCGGCACAAATGGCCATCGTCCACGGCATCAATGGGCGCGGCGGCATCACATGCTCGCGCTCAGTCGCACTCATACGCAGATGCAATCTTTGATTTTGGCGAGTTTTTTCTCACCGATCCCCGATACGCGAATGAGGTCATCGACCGAGGTAAAAGCCCCGTTTTGCGTCCGCTCGTCGATAATCGATTGAGCCATAGAAGGCCCGATGCCCGAAAGCGTCTGCAGCTCCGCCGCACTTGCCGTATTGATGTTCACGAGTCCCGACGAAGACCCCACACCAGAAGTCGCGGCGGCACCGCTTTCGCCCCCGCCGACCGCCGCAGCCGCTTGTTGCTCCCCCACCGCCGGAACATAGATCTTTTGTCCATCTGTGATCTTGGACGCGCGATTAAGCCCTGTCACATCCGCCTCGGCCGTAAGCCCTCCGGCGGCGTCGATCGCTTGGGATACCCGTGCTCCATCTTTGAGCCGGTAAACGCCAGGCCTCACAACGGCTCCATCAACATCGACGTACACTTCGGCAGCAGAAGAGCTCTTGTCAGACGACTCATCGCCATCGTCAGG
>CABQLM010000039.1 GCA_902465105.1 uncultured Collinsella sp. | reverse complement strand
AGCGGCTGATCCGGTCGAACCGGGCCGCGCGGCAAGGAGATATATTGCCAGACCGGAGGGGCATCCGGGGCGGGAATCTTCGAGCGCACATTTCCTACACATATTAAGACCCTGCTTACGTTTGCCAGTCGTTCTCTACCACTCACCGAGGGTCTCTTTATAGTGAAGCGTCATATGGCTAAAGCTGATAGGCTCCCTTGGCCAAGGCACAGCCGGCATCGAGCAACCCATCGCGCTCCTCCACCGAGAACCCCTCGGCGTATACGCGGACCACCGGTTCGGTCCCGCTGGGGCGGATCAGCAGCCAGGTGTCATCCTCGAATGTCAAACGCAAACCATCCATATGGCTTACAGCCTGCGGCACCTTGCCGCAAATCGATTTGGGATTCATGCCTGGAAGCAGCGTTCGCAGCGATTCGGCGTCTTCGGCCTCAAGGCGCAAATCGCGACGCCCATAGCTCGTCTTACCAAAACTGGCCTCGAGCTGATCGACCAAAACGCCCAAGGGTGCCCCCGTCTTTGCCATAAGCTCACACAGAATCAGACAAGCGAGGATTCCGTCACGCTCGGGCATATGTGCGGCGATGCCGATACCGCCGGCCTCCTCGCCTCCCATGAGGACGCCGCCCTTCTTCATCTCTGCAGCTATATATTTGAAACCGACCGGCTTAACGATCACACGACAGCCAAGCGCCTCGGCAATGCGGCGCACGAGCGTCGAGCACGAGAGATTGACGACGACACGGCCCTCTAAATTGCGGAATTGAACGAGGTCGCCCAAAACAAGCGCCATGATTTGATGCGGATGTATATATCTACCGCGTTCGTCGACCGCGCCAATACGATCGGCATCGCCGTCGGTCACCAGGCCCGCGCATGCCCCGTCCTCGACAACCGCACGCTCGCAAGCGTCCACCCATGGCTCAACAGGGTCGGGGCAAATGTCCTCTTGATCGGACGCCTGTCCGGCATGAATCTCGTGCACCTCGACGCCTAACTCCCGCAGCAGGTCGGCAAGATATCCCTGGGCGGCGCCGCCCATGGGGTCAACTACCACACGCAGGTGAGCGGCTCGAATGGCCTCGGCATCGACAAACGATGCCACAGCCTGCATATAGTCAGGAATAATATCCGCGGTGCGATAGCGTTCCTCGATCCCCATCGGCTCGGGGGCCATGGTCTCTTCGAGCTCTTCGATGACATCCTGATTGGCCGTCGAGCCATCTCCCATGCGTAGTTTAAGGCACAGATACCCCTGCGGATGATGGGACCCCGTCACCATGAGCGCGCCGCAGGCCTCGCCGTCATACGCCGCCGCCCACGTAAGGGCGGGGGTCGGGACAGGCCGAGATGCGAGCACTGCGTCCAATCCGTGAGCCGCAAGCACGCCTGCCGCAAGCTCAGCGAACTCGCGCGCCTGCGGCCGGGTGTCGAACCCTATATATACTGTTTTGCCGGGATTGATCTTTTGCCACAACTCGCCAACGGCATCGGCAATGCGGGCAACGTTGTCGGCGGTAAAGTCGTCGTCGACGCGGGCGCGCCAACCGTCAGTTCCAAAATGAATTATCGCGCACACGCGCAGACACCTCACAGTGTTTGGATCATGATACGCATGGGGTATACCCGCAACACTCGCCCGGCAACCTGCCAAAACCGGCATTCACCATTTGGGCAAATGGTACCAGCGATGCGCAAGCAATAAAAAACCGCCCCGTATGGAGCGGTTTTGACCTTTATATATCGAGCGCCTCGGCCATCGCCGCCGTGGTGATCGCCGTGGTTCCGCAGCAACTGCCCACCATTGCGGCACCGGCATGCCTCCATTCGATGCAAGCGCGCGCGAAGGCTTCGGGGTTCTCGCGCCACACAGGGCCATCCTGAGTTTGGACCGGATCGCCCACGTTGGGGCGTACCGTGACGGGCGTAGTCGCCGATGCAACCATCCTGGGCACCGCCACGTTCGCGGCCGCAAGTGAACAGCAGTTAACGCCAACCGAGTTTGCGCCGTGCTTTTCGGCGTACAAAACGGCAGCCTCGATGTTGAGGCCATCGCCTAGCAGGTCGCCCTTGTCGTCAATAGCAAAACTCACCAAGATGGGCATACCGTCGGCGGCGTCGCATACGCCGGCGAGCACAGGCTGCAAATTGCGAATAGACGTGACCGTCTCGATCAGGAGCCCGTCTACGCCGGCGCTGAGCAAGGCGGACGCCTGCTCACGAGCGTTTGCGCGAATCTCTCGATACTCGGGAGAATCCTCGACGAACCACTCAATGGCAATAGGGCCCATAGACCCCAACAGGAGCTGAGGATTTGCCTGACGGGCATCGTCGACCGCCCCGCGATTGACCTCCGCCATGGATGGGGCGATTTCGTCTTGATCGAGCGCGTGGCCCGACGCCTGAAACGTGTTTGTGATGAGCACCTGCGCGCCAGCGGCGGCATACAGTCGATGGACACGGGAAACCGTCTGCGGTTCGGCGAGGTTCCAAAATGCCGGCGGAATATCGGCGGCGCCGCACTCGCTCAGCAGCACGCTTCCCATGGGGCCCTGTGCCAGCAATGTCTCACTGGCAAGTCGGCGCATAAGTTCCTCGCCGCCAAAGCGATTGTAATAACTCGTATCCATATAAATATTTCGCTATTCCTCGACGCTGATTCCCTGCTTTTCGAGATAGGCGAGCCAGCGGTTCATCGTGTCCTCGGAAAGCGCGTGCTCCATCATGCAGGCCTCAGCATCAGCGCGCTCAAAATCGACGCCGAGCTCCTGGACCAAAAACGTGCGGATCAGACGATGGCGATACCAGATAGCCGAGCCGACCTCGCGCCCACGGTCGGTCAGGACAACCTTGCCGTAGTGAGACTGCTCGACAAGCTCAGATGCTTTGAGAGCCGAAACCGCCTTGTTGACCGATGCCTTCGAGACGCCAAGGCGCTGCGCGATATCGACCGACCGCACGCCATTGGTCTCCCCTTCCTCGCTTTCGATGCGAACCATGCACTCCAAGTAGTCTTCGTTCGCCACCGTTAGGTGTAGCTCGCGCGAGCTATTTGTCGTATCCATGAACATCCGTCCCTTCTGCATTCAATGGCTGATTCTACCCCATCCGAGCGTCGCGGTATGCCTCGGCATACCGTGCTAGAGTTCTTGTTGCACACGACGACCAAGATTGGAGCGTTCTTTATGGAAAACATCACCACGAACCCCGACGTACTCGAGCGTTTTTTGCGCTACGTCCAGATCAACACACAGTCCGAGGATGCCAACTGCGACCAGGTGCCGTCGAGCGCCGTCCAGTTTGACCTTGCCAACCTGCTTGTCGAGGAGCTGCGCGAGTTGGGTGCAACCGATGCTCATGTAACCGAAAACGCCTATGTCTGCGCGCATATCCCCGCAAGCGCCGGTTCCGAGAACAAACCCGCCCTGGGTCTGATCGCGCACCTCGACACCACCGAAGTCGCGCCGGGCGCCGGCGTAGCGCCGCACATCGTGCACTACGAGGGCGGCGACCTGGTTTGTGGCATCGTTGACGGCAAGCCCGTATCCATGAGCATCGCCAAGCTTCCCGCCCTCAACAACCTGGTGGGTGAGGACCTTGTCTGCACCGACGGAACTACGCTGCTGGGCGCCGACGACAAGGCGGGTGTCGCCGAGATTATGGCGCTCGTCGCGCGTATCGCAAAGGACCCCACCCTGCCCCACCCCACGCTTGGCATTTGCTTCTGTCCGGACGAGGAAATCGGTCACGGTGCCGAACTGTTGGATATCGAGACCTTTGGCTGCAAGTACGCCTACACGGTTGACGGCGGTCCGGTTGGCGAGCTCGAGTGGGAGTGCTTCAACGCCGCCGAGGCAACCGTTCGCTTTGAGGGTCAGTCCATTCACCCCGGCGACGCCAAGGGCCGCATGGTTAACGCGGGCAATCTATTCTGCGACTTCAATGCCCTGCTCCCCTATGTGCAGCGCCCGGAATACACCGAGGGCTACGAGGGCTTCTATCACCTTGAGGGCGTTTCGGCAACGGTCGACCATGCCACGGCACGCTATATCGTCCGTGATCACGACGCTGCCAAGTTCCAGCAGAAGCTCGAGCTGATGGATGCCGCCGCCGCACTGCTCAACCAGCGACTGGGCGAGGAGCGCGTAACGGTCGAGATTAAGCACCAGTACCGCAACATGGCCGAGATCGTCCGCGACTACCCGGAGCTGATCGATGTCGCCAAGGACGCCTTCCTTGCCTGCGACGTCGAGCCCCAGGTGCTGCCGATTCGCGGCGGCACCGACGGCGCCCAACTGTCGTTCCGCGGCCTGCCCTGCCCCAACCTTTCGACAGGCGGCTACTGCTACCACGGCGTCAACGAGTTTATTCCGGTCAGCTCGCTCGTCAAGATGACCGACGTCCTGCAGGAGCTCGTCGCCCGCTTTGCATAAGAAACTCGAACTATCTAGGTGAGCAAAACTGCCCCGTCCTCAACCGAGGTCGGGGCGATTTTTTTTGCTGCTATGAGAACAGGTTGACGCGCGCCAATCTCTTGACGCAAGGAGTGTCCCAAACTGCCGGCACATAAGGAACGTCCCCAAGTGCCAAGTGGACTACCCAACTGCAAGTGGCGACATCGCTGGTTGAATCAACGTCAGCGAGCGACGTCCAGAGCGAACAAGTTGGCATGAAAAAGGCAGGGCATTGACCTTCTGGTCATGCCCTGCCTTTTGAATGACAAGTTGTCGCCTTGGGCGGCGCGCAGCGTCGAGCCGTTACGCGGGCTGGTAAGCCCGCGTAACTCTAGTAGTTGGCGTCGTAACCGTTGCCGTCCCCGGTTGGTTCTTCGTAGTAACCGGAACCGTCACCCGAATCGCCAGAATCATCCGAGCCGGTCGAAGACGTCGCGGTGCCGTATGCATAATCATCGGACGTATTTTCGTTGAGATCGCCAATGGTAGAGCTCGATCCGTCGGATAGGCCCATAGTGTTGGGCCCCTTGGGGTCTTTGCCGGCATCGACGCGCGCCATCATTTCCTTAAGCTCGTCTTCGTACACAAACACGTAGCTCTGGCCATCAATTACGGTGGTTTCGTCGGCATACGAGGGCAGATTGGCCGAGTACATGCCGTCGACATCCATGCCTCGCATGGCATTGACCGTGGAAACGATATCTTGAACGCTCATGTCCGTCACGAGCATGTCGGACAGCGAATTGACCAGATCAAAGACCTTGGTGGGGTCAAAGTTGTTGAGAATCTGGTTGGCAAGGGCGCCGAGCACCTGACGCTGGTGGCGCATGCGTGTGTAGTCGCCGTCGGCATAGATGTAACGGCAACGGGCGTAGGTAAGGGCAGTGGCGCCATCCATATGCTGCTGGCCGGCAGTAATCTTAATATCCAGATGCTCGGGATCGTCGACGTCATCGGTCGCGTTGATGTCGATACCGCCAACCGAATCAATAAGCGACTGCATGCCGTCAAAGCTGACCTCGGCATAGTGAGAAATCTGCACGCCGCACAGCTCATTGACCGCCTGGACCATAGCCTCGGCGCCGCCATACGTATGACAGGCGTTAATCTTCATGGTCGAGCCGTTATAGACAACCTTGGTATCGCGCGGAATGGAGATAAGCGTTGCCTGCTTTTGCGTAGGGTCAATGCGAGCCAGGATAATCGAGTCGGCACGATACGTATCCTCGCCCGGACGACCGTCGGTACCAAGAAGCAGCACGTAGAACGGATCTTTTGCCTCATCGGTATCGACCAGAATCTGACGCAGGTTGTTGGTAATGACATTAGAGTCGCCAAGCTTGCCCATGATAGTGGCAAACCATAGACCTGCAGCAGTCGTGGCGCTCAGCAACACACCGAGCACGGCGATGAGTGCGACGCGGCGAACCGTGCGGCCGCGACGGCGCTGACGGGCGCGCTCAGAATAGCGTGCGACATTGTCGCGGCTGTAAATCTTAGCCTGCGCACCAGTCGAGGGTCTTCGGGTGTTATCCGCTAGGGGCTTCTTGTTAAACATAGGCAACCTGCATTAGTAGATGACGGGATCGGGAACGGTGGCATGTTCGACATGCGCGCCAAGCGTCTGCAGCTTTTCGACAAACTGCTCATAGCCACGTTTGATGTGATGGATTGCCGAGACCTCGGTAACACCATCAGCGATAAGGCCAGCAACGACGAGCGCGGCGCCGCCACGCAGATCGGGCGAGGTAACCTGTGCGCCCGAGAACCCCTTGACGCCATGAATCATGGCATGATGGCTTTCGATGCGGATGTCCGCGCCCATGCGGACCAGCTCCGACGCGAACATAAAACGGTTCTCGAAGATATTCTCGGTAATCACAGAGCTGCCATCGGCAAGGGCTGAAAGCACCATAATCTGCGCCTGCATGTCCGTCGGGAAGCCCGGGAACGGAAGCGTCTGAATATCGACCGGCTTGATGCGCTCGACGCGACTCACGTGAACGCCATTCTCGATTCGTTCACACTCGATACCCATGAGCTCCATCTTCTTGAGCACCATACCCAAGTGAATGGGGCAAAAACCCGTAACGTCTACACCACGGTCATCGGCCATCAAGGCGCCGGCAACGATAAAGGTGCCAGCCTCGATGCGGTCACCCACCACGCGATGGGTAACGGGATGCAGCTCGTCCACGCCTTCGATGGTCACGACAGGCGTGCCGGCGCCGACAATCTTGGCGCCCATCTCGTTGAGCATGTTGGCAAGGTCGACGATCTCGGGCTCGCGAGCCGCATTATCGATAACCGTAGTGCCTCGCGCACGCACGGCCGCCATGATGAGGTTCTCAGTAGCACCGACACTGGCAAACTCAAGCGTAACCGTAGTGCCACTCAATCCCTGAGGTGCGTTGGCATTGATGTAACCGTGTGCGGTGTCGAATTCTACGCCCAGTGCCTCAAGACCCAGGATGTGCATGTCGATCTTACGAGCACCCAGATTGCAGCCGCCCGGCATGGCAATCTTGGCGCGATGGAAACGACCCAGCAGGGGGCCCATCACGGCCGTGGAGGCGCGCATCTTGGCGACAAGCTCGTAGGGAGCCTCCCAGGAATCAACCTGAGAGGTATCGATTTCGAGCGTGTGCTCATCGAGAACTTCGATCGTGGCGCCCATGCCCTTGAGTACCTTGCCCATAACGTGGACATCGGAAATATCGGGCACGTTCTGAAGCGTTGTCTTGCCCGGTGCCAGAAGCGTTGCCGCCATGAGCTTGAGTGCGGAATTCTTTGCACCCGAAACAGGCACGGAGCCTCCGATGGCGTGGCCACCCTCAACACGGATAATATCCAAGGTCTACCCTTTCAAAAAGCATGCCCGGGGTGGCTGAGCCATCCCGGGCATGATGTATTCGCAAATGGTCGAACGCTAAATCGTTTGACTATTGGGCAAGCTTGAGCTTACACCATGCGATTTCATTATAGAGGTAGGCGCGGCGTGCATCATCCTCCGACAAATTACCCAGCTTCTCTTCAAAACCTTGAATATCGGCTTTAACCTTATCGGCGTCGACAGTCGCCAAATCGCAAGCGCGCTCGGCGAGGACGGTCACGACATCGTCCGCAACCTGGGCATAGCCGCCGGCCACGGCAAACGTGTGGTCGACAGTGCCCATGGCCTTATCGGAAACGCGAACGTAACCGCGGTCGATCGTGCAGATTTCGCTGGAGTGGGCAGGTAAAACGCCAAACTCGCCATCCGTAGACGGAATCGACACAAACGCAGCGTCACCCTCATAGGCGAGGCTCACGGGGCACACGATGCGGATACGCATAACCTACTTCTCCTCCATCTTGCGGGCGCGCTCACGCACGTCCTCAATCGTGGAGGCATAGCGGAATGCCTGCTCAGGCAGGTCATCGGCCTTGCCGTCGACAATCTCGGCGAAGGAGCGGACGGTATCCTCGACGCGGACGTAGACGCCGGGGTTACCGGTGAACTTCTCGGCGACGTGGAAGGACTGCGAGAGGAACTGCTGAATCTTACGAGCACGGTTGACCGTAAGGCGCTGCTCCTCGGACAGCTCGTCCATACCCAGAATGGCGATGATGTCCTGAAGGTCGGAGTACTCCTGCAGGAGCTCCTGGACCTTGACGGCGACGCGATAGTGCTCCTCGCCAACGATCGAGGGATCGAGGGCGTCGGAAGAAGACGCGAGCGGGTCGATGGCCGGGAACAGGCCAAGCGACGAAATGCTACGCGAAAGGACCGTGGTGGCATCGAGGTGCGTGAATGTCGTGGCAGGCGCCGGGTCGGTCAGGTCGTCTGCAGGGACGTAGACGGCCTGGACAGAGGTAATGGAGCCCGTCTTGGTCGAGGTGATGCGCTCCTGGAGGTCGCCCATCTCGGTAGCCAGCGTGGGCTGGTAGCCAACGGCGGACGGCATACGGCCCAGAAGGGCGGAAACCTCGGAACCGGCCTGGGAGAAGCGGAAGATGTTATCGATGAACAGCAGGACGTCCTGGCCACGATCACGGAAGTACTCAGCGGTGGTGAGGCCAGCCAGACCGATGCGCAGACGCGCTCCAGGCGGCTCGTTCATCTGACCGTAGACCAAGCAAGTCTTGTCGATAACGCCGGACTCGCTCATCTCGAGATAAAGGTCGGTACCCTCACGGGTACGCTCGCCGACGCCGGTGAACACCGAGGTGCCGCCGTGCTCCTGAGCGAGGTTGTTGATGAGTTCCTGAATCAGAACGGTCTTGCCGACGCCGGCACCGCCGAACAGGCCCGTCTTACCGCCACGAATGTAGGGCTCAAGAAGGTCGACGGCCTTGATACCGGTCTCGAAGATCTCGGTCTTGGTGGTGAGCTCGTCAAAGCGGGGCGCTGCGTGGTGAATGGGGTAGAACTCCTCCACCTCGGGCATGGGCTTACCGTCAACAGGCTTGCCCATAACGTTCCAAATGCGACCGAGCGTCTTGGGGCCAACGGGCATCTTCATGGGCTCACCGGTATCGGTGACGACAAGGCCGCGCTGCAGGCCGTCGGTCGAGGACATGGCGACCGTGCGGACAACGCCGCCCGGAAGCTGGCTCTCGACCTCGAGGATCGTGCTCAGGTGACCGATCGGGGTCTCGGCCTCGACCGTGAGCGCGTTGTAGATCGGGGGCACCGCGCCGTCAAACTTGACGTCGACGACAGGTCCGATGATACGAACGATGCGACCATCACCGGCAGTCGTCTTCTTGGTGGCTTCCTCGACCGCAAGCTTTACGGTGTTATTAGCCATTACTGTTCCTCCAATGCTGAGGCTCCGCCGACGATCTCGTTAATCTCGGTCGTGATCGAAGCCTGACGCACGCGACTATACGTGCGGGTAAGGGTCGAGATGATCGCGGTGGCGTTTTCCGTCGCGGAGTGCATGGCCTTGCGGCGTGCACCCTGCTCGGCAGCCGCCGAATCGATCAGGGCCTGGTAGATGACCGTCAGGATATACGACGGTACAAGCTTGCCGAGAACATGCTCGGGAGAGGGCACGAACTCGAACGTGGACGAGATGCGCTTAGGGGCGTCGGTCTCGTTCTTACGCGGACCGTGGGCCATAGCGATCATCTCGGGGTCGAGCGGCAACAGATGCTCGACGCGAAGCTCCTGATCCACGCGGTTCTTGGCGTGGTGGTAGACAAGCTCGACACGGTCAAGCTCACCGGCACGATACGCATCGCAGATATGAGAGGAGATCATGCGGGCCTGATTGAAATCGGGCTCAGAGGAGTTGCCCTCAAAGTGCATGACAACGTTTGCGCGGTCACGGAAATACGTGGCCGGCTTACGCCCGCACGCGATGATCTCGCATTCGATGCCGTCGTTCGCCCAAGAAGCGGCGAGCTTTTCGGCCGTGCGCTCCACCGTCGTATTGAAACCGCCGGCAAGGCCGCGGTCCGAGGCAATAACGACAATCAGGCCATGCTTGACGCTCTCATGCTTCTGCAGCATGGGATCGGTGCCCGAACAGGAGGCGTCGCCGGCGACCGTCAACATGACGTCGGTCAGCGCCTCCTTATAGGGCTCGGCCTGCTTGGAGCGATCGAGGGCACGACGAATCTTGGCCGTAGAGACCATCTCCATCGTGCGC
Organism: uncultured Collinsella sp.; assembly: GCA_902465105.1. Lineage (GTDB taxonomy): Bacteria > Actinomycetota > Coriobacteriia > Coriobacteriales > Coriobacteriaceae > Collinsella. The sequence goes on along the minus strand of CABQLM010000039.1, from coordinate 10,062 downwards.
GTGATCTGCTTGGTCGTGGTAACCGAGGAGATTCGCTTCTTAATGTCGCGAAGGTTGGCCATGGGGCTTAGTTCTCCTCTGATCCAGAAACATCCGAATGGTGCTTGGCCATGAACTGCTGCTTGAAGTCGCCGATGACGCGCAAGAGCTCAGCCTTGGTGTCATCATCGATCTTCTTGGCGCGAACCTTGTCGAGCAGCGAACCAAAGCCATTGTCCATGTACTCGATGAGCTCGGCACGGAAAGGCAGCACGTCGGCGATCTCCAGGTCATCCAGGAAGCCCTCGTTGCCAGCGAACAGCGTAACGATCTGCTCGCCAACCTCAAACGGCTTGTAACGCGGCTGCTTCAGGAGCTCGGTCATGCGAGCACCGTGGGTCAGCTGCTTCTGAGTAGCCTCGTCGAGGTCGGAGCCGAACTGCGTAAAGCCAGCGAGCTCCTGATAGGAAGCGAGGTCCAGACGGAGGTTGCCGGCGACCTGCTTCATGGCCTTGGTCTGCGCATCGCCACCGACGCGGGACACGGAGATACCCACGTCGACTGCCGGGCGCTGACCCTGGAAGAAGAGCTCGGACTGCAGGTAGATCTGACCATCGGTAATGGAAATGACGTTGGTCGGAATGTAGGCCGAGACGTCGCCGTCCTGGGTCTCGATGATCGGCAGTGCCGTCATGGAGCCGTAACCGTTCTTCTTGGACATCTTGACGGCACGCTCGAGCAGACGAGAGTGCAGGTAGAAGATGTCGCCAGGATAGGCCTCGCGTCCAGGCGGACGATGCAGCGTCAGCGACATCTGACGGTAGGCCACAGCCTGCTTGGACAGGTCATCGTAGATGACGAGCACGTGGCCGCCGGGGTTGGTCTCGCTGGCGGGCTTGCCGTCCTCGCCGTTGTACATAAAGAACTCGCCAATAGCGGCACCGGCCATAGGCGCGATGTACTGCATAGGGGCGGAATCGGCAGCGGTGGCCGAAACGATGATGGTGTAGTCGAGCGCACCGTGCTGAGCGAGGGTCTCGCGGATGTTGGCAACCGTGGAGGCCTTCTGGCCGATGGCGACATAGATGCAGACCATGCCCTTGCCGCGCTGGTTGAGGATAGCGTCGATGGCGATGGCGGTCTTACCGGTCTTACGGTCACCGATGATGAGCTCACGCTGACCGCGGCCAATAGGCACCATGGAGTCGATAGCGAGCAGACCGGTCTGAACCGGCTCGCACACCGGGGTACGATCGATGACGCCGGGAGCCTTGAACTCGATGGGGCGACGGTGCGTAGCGACGATGTCGCCCAGGCCGTCGATGGGCTGGCCGAGCGGATTGACGACGCGGCCGAGCATGGCACGGCTCACGGGGATATCCATAACGCGGCCAGTGGTGCGGCACTCGTCGCCTTCCTTGATGGAGTCGACGGCACCGAACAGAACGGCGCCGACCTCGTCACGGTCAAGGTTCTGGGCAAGGCCGAAGACGGTCTCACCGGTATCGGAGCTCTTGAACTCCAGAAGCTCGCCTGCCATGGCGCTCTTGAGGCCGGAGACGCGCGCGATGCCGTCGCCTACCTCGTCGACCGTTGAAACCTCATGCGTATCGACCGTCGCGGAGAGGCTCGTGAGCTGCTCCTGCAGTTTCTTGGCGATATCCTGGGCATTGAGGGTTTCGGACATTAGGCTTCACCTCCGTACGAATTAGCAGAGTTTGCGAGGGTCTCCTGCGCGATGCGCAGCTGCGTCTTGACGGAAATGTCACGACGCTCGCCGCGGGCCTCGAGCACCAGGCCGCCCACGATAGACGGGTCGACCTGCTCGATAAGGAATACCTTGCGGCCGAAGTCCTGCTCGCATTTCTTAGTGATGGTTTGACGCAGCTCGTCGTCGAGCGGGATCGCCGTGGTGACGGTCACGCCCACTACATCCTCGTCTTCCTCGGCAACATACTTAAAGGCAGCTGCCACCTTGGGAAGAAGGTCGAGCTGGTCGCGCTTGGACATGGTGTCGAGCACGGCGATGATCTCGGGGCTGGCAGAAGCCAAGCGCTCGATCATCTCGAGGTCCTCGAACACATGGTTCTCGGCCTTGGCGGCTTCCAAAAGGGAACGCGCGTAGGTCTCGAGCACCTTGTCCTGATAGCGGCTAGTCGGCATTCAGGCTACCTGCTTCCTGGATGTAGCGCTCGATGAGCTTCTTCTGCTCGGCATCGTCCTCGAGTGCCTCGCCCACGATCTTGGTGGCGACGGCAACGGACAGGTCGGCGATGGAGCTCGCGGCACCGGCGTAGATGGACTTGCGCTCGTCCTCGACGGTCGTATGGGCCTTGGCGATGATCTCCTCGGCCTCCTTGTGAGCAGCCTCGATGATACGGGCACGCTCGGACTCGGCGTCCTTACGGGCCTCGAGAACGATGTCGGCAGCCTGACGACGGGCGTCGGTGACGATCGAGTCGGACTCAGCGCGCTTGGCGATAGCCTCCTGCTTGGTCTTCTCGGCCTCGTCGAGGCTCTCCTCGATCTTCTTGCCGCGCTCCTCCATGGTTTTCATGATGCCCGGCAGGGCGACCTTGGCCAGCACGATCCAGATAATCAGGAAGGCGATAAGCGCCGGGATGAACTCCGCCATCTTAGGGATGAGGATGTCCGCACCGGCGGCGCCGTCCTCGGCGAACGCGGAAACCGGCATGAGCAGCGCGGCCGCGGACGCGGAGAGTGCGATCGCGCTCTTCTGGGATGAAAGATTCATACTTGACGCTCCGTGCTATTTAACGATCAGCGCGACAACGAAGCCGATCAGAGCCAGAGCCTCGCCGAAAGCGGAGCCCATGATGAAGACGGTGAACACGCGGCCCTGGACCTCAGGCTGACGGGCCATAGCACCCGTAGCACCCAGAGCAGACAGGCCGATAGCAAGACCAGCGCCGATAACACCGAGACCGTAACCGATAACTCCCACGATTCCTCCTTTGTCGTGCGTGTCTTATTTCACGCAGGATAACCTTTTTATAACTGCCGGGCTCCATGGGTACGGGCACCGGCGGTTTAACGAATTGCCTTACCTTTAAGGCGCGAACGGAAGACTACTCCTCCTCCGCGACCTCCTCTGCCTCGGAGACATACACGGCGGTAAGGACCGTGAAGACGTAAGCCTGGATGGCGCCGACCACAAGCTCGATCGCATAGATCAGGATGAGAATGGCAAGCCAGGCCAGCGAAGGCAGGGCGCCGACGGCGTGGGCCGCGGAAACCTGCTGAAGCAGCGGCTGCATGAACATGCTCGCCATGATGGCGAACGAGCCCATGACCACGTGTCCTGCGAACATGTTGCAGAACAGACGGACGGCGAGCGTGATGAGGCGCAGGAAGGTCGAGAAAAGCTCGACGACCCACACGAGCACGTTCATCGGGAAGCTCACGCCCTGCGGAGCGAGGCTCTTGATGTAGCCGATCACGCCGTGAGCCTTGCATCCGTAGTAGATGAAGTACACGAAGGCGAAGATGGCGAGCGCGGCGGTGGAGCCGATTGCGCCGGTGCCGGGCTTCATTCCCGGAATCAGGCCGATCATGTTGTTGATCAGGATGAACAGGAAAAGCGAGCACAGGAACGGGAAGTGCTTCTTCCAGTTCTCACCCACGACGCCCTTGCCGATATCGTTCTCGACGTACTCGATGATGTACTCGAAACCGTTGACGAAGAAGCCCTTGGGAACCAGGGTCTGCTTCTTCTTGAACACGGCCAGGACGATCAGGAGCACGATCGTGGAGACGATCAGCCAAAACGAGTACTGCGTGATGCCGCAGCTCAGATCGCCCACGACAGGGGTGGAGCTGAACTCGCTGACCAGATGATTAATCTCATCAGGCAGCTTTTCAAAAATTTCCACGACTTACCTTTCGACCTCATGAGGATCTCGCAGCGCCTTGGCGACGCGAACCGCGCAGGCGGCCATAAAGGCCACGAAGCCGATCGCCTCGCCCAGGAGGAACATGCGAAATGCCTCTCCGAACAACACAAACACAACCAAGGTAAAGACAAGCAACGCGATTGCCGAGACCGCGAGACTCACCATACCCTTGAGCATGTCCGCATTCTGCTTATCGTCAAGAACCGGCTTGAGCGTAAAGACAAACGGAAGGAAGGCAATCGCGCCCGCGATGGCACCTGCAACGATAGCGAGCAGATCGGCTATCTGAAACACTGGCGTCCTCACTTTCCTTTTTTATCGCCTCACAGGACAGTTCCCGCCAAACATTGGTGACTATTGTACGAGCCAATCGCTAAAGTACAACCGAAAAAGCATCGGTTAATACGCACCTGTTCGTTTTCTTAAGACCTTCTTTATGCCGCAGGTACGGTAATACGTTTTTCTCGAACCCCTCTGGGCTAAACGTCCGTTAACAGGAATGCGCGTGGACGTCTTTTGCTCGCCCGCGCGCACCATTTCTTCGTATTTGTGACCGTAGCCGACAAGGCCCGACGACTAGAGCGTGCCGTAGATGCGGTCGCCGGCGTCGCCCAGGCCGGGAACGATGTAGGCGGCCTCGTTGAGATGGTCGTCGATAGCGCAGGTATAGATATGCACGTCGGGATCCTTCTCGGTCAGTGACTTGAGGCCCTCGGGGGCCGCGACGATGCACAGCATGCGAATGTCCTTGACGCCGCGCTCGCGCAGATAGCTGATGGCCATCTCGGCCGAGCCGCCCGTGGCGAGCATAGGGTCGACGACCAGACAGATACGCTGGTCGATATCCTTGGGCATCTTGCAGTAATACTCGTGAGGTTCATGGGTAACCTCGTCACGCTCCATGCCAATGTGGCCCACGCGGGCAGAAGGCACCAGGTCGAGAATACCGTCAACCATGCCAAGACCCGCACGCAGAATGGGAACGATGGCGAGCTTCTTGCCGGCAAGCTGCTTAAACGTGGCGGTAGTGATGGGAGTCTCGACTTCGACGTCTTCCATGGGCAGGTCGCGCATTGCCTCGTAACCGTCAAAAAACGCAAGCTCGCGGACGAGCTGGCGGAACTGATTGGTGCCGGTCTTCTTGTCGCGGAGAATCGACAGCTTATGCTGAACAAGCGGATGGTCGACAAGCGTCACACGGGACGTATCGTAGGTAACGGTCATGGGTCTTGCCCCTTTCATTGCGGCCGCAAGATGGCTTTGCTGACACGGCGCGCCGCGGTGCTGTTGCCACGCGCCGTGCATAAGTTTAGCGGTTTGTTGTATCGAGCGCCCCGTCGCAGCCCTACTGCTCAGTACTGAGCGAACGCTTGACCGCATCGTGCCAACCGTCCAAGTTGCGCTCGCGGCGCTCAACGGACATATGGGGATGGAAGGTCTTAACAATCTGGGCGTTTTGCTCCAGCTCCTCCAGATCCTCCCAATACCCAACCGCGAGGCCCGCCAGATACGCGGCACCGATTGCCGTAGTCTCCACCGACTCGCATTGCAGTACGGGAATATTCAGCAGGTCGGACTGGAACTGCATGATGAACTCGTTGCGCGAGGCGCCGCCATCGACGGATAGGCGCTCAATCGAAAGACCCACGTCCTGCTCCATGGCACGCAGTACATCGTAGCTCTGATAGGCCATGGACTCGCAGGCGGCACGCACGATGGTTGCGCGGCTCGAGGCACCAGTCAGGCCGCACACGATACCGCGGGCATGCGGATCCCACCAGGGAGCACCCAAGCCCGCAAAGGCGGGAACGAAGTAGCAGCCCTCGTTGTCGCTAATCGAGGCGGCAAGCTGCGCCGACTCGGTCACGTTGGAGATGATGCCCATGTTGTCGCGCAGCCAGTTCATGGTGGAGCCGGCGGCAAAAATGGAGCCTTCGAGCGCATAGCTGATCTTGCCGTCCGCAGCGATACCGATGGTGGAAACCAGGCCATTTTTGGACTCGACGATCTCGTCGCCAGTGTTCATGAGCATAAAGCAGCCCGTGCCATAGGTATTCTTGGTCTGACCGGGATGGAAGCAGCAGTGGCCAAACAACGAAGCCTGCTGGTCGCCCGCCACGCCCATGATGGGCGGCGTGTTGGTCATAATATCGCTCGCGACGCGGCCGTAGTCACCCGAGCTCCAGCGAACCTCGGGCATCATGGAGCGCGGGATGTCGAAGAGCGCCAGCAGGTCGTCGTCCCATTCGAGCGTATGGATGTTGAAGAGTGCGGTGCGGCTAGCATTGGTATAGTCGGTAGCAAAGACCTGACCACCGGTGAGATTGTAGATGAGCCACGTATCGATGGTACCAAACATAAGGTCGCCCGCCGCCGCGCTCTCGCGCGCGCCGTCGACGTTATCGAGAATCCACTGCACCTTGGAGGCCGAGAAATACGGGTCGAGCGTAAGCCCCGTGCGGGAGCGCACCAGCTCTTCTGCGCCCTGCTCAACCAAATTATCGATCAGAGACGCGGTACGACGGCACTGCCATACGATGGCGTTATAGATGGGCTGGCCGCTCACGCGGTCCCAGACCACCGTGGTCTCACGCTGATTGGAGATACCGATGGCGGCGATGCGGTCGGAATGAATCCCGCTCTTAAACTGGACCTCCATCATAACCGCGATCTGGCTGGCAAGGACCGCCATGGGATCTTGCTCCACCCAGCCGGGGCGCGGGAAGCTGGTTTTGACGCTGCGACGTGCCTGCGCGACAATGCATCCGTACTCGTCGACGATGGTCGCAAGTACCGAGGTGGTGCCGCAGTCGAGTGCCATGATGTAGGAACCGCCAAAGTTAAACGAGGCATCTTCCATGCCCAGGCTGCCCAGATTCAACGACATCGCTTACACCTTTCTATTGCATCGGGTCAGACAGGACCCGCTCGATCTCTGATGCGGGAAGTGCGCCTTGGCGCAGGATCTGGAGCCCGCCGTGCTGGAACGACACGATGGTCGAGGCGTCGCGACACGGGGTCTCGCCGGCGTCGACGGCAACATCGACCCCCTCCAGGATGCGGTCCTCCACGGCGGCGAAGCTTGCCGGCGAGGGCGCCCCATGTGTATTGGCGCTGGTACAGGCAAGTGGACTGCCGCAGGAGTGGATGAGCGCCTGCACCACAGGCGAGGCCGACGCGCGAAGTGCCACCGTGCCGTCTGCGGCGCGCATAAAGGTCGGCACGCAGGGAGCCGCCTTGACCACGATAGTCAGGGCGCCCGGCCAGCATCGTCGGGCAAGCACGCGAGCCTCTTCGGGGATATCCTCGCCGTAGCGGTCGAGGGCTTCGGCACCATCAACCAGCCAAGCCACAGTTTGCGTGAGCTCGCGCTGCTTGAGAGTAAAGATGCGACGGTAGCCGGTACCGAGCGCAGGGACCTTGGCGCCGTTGACTGCAGTCTGCGGATCGCGCGGCCACGACGGGAATTCGCTTGTATCTTGGGGTACGGCGTCCGAGAAAGCGTTGGCTGCCACGGCGACGCCATAGACAGTCTCGGTCGGAATCAGAGCTAGGCCACCACGACCGAGCACCTCGGCCGTACGCTCGACGGCGAGCCGATGCGGCTCGCGCGCTCCCTCGAATACCCGATAGACCGTCTGCATGTGTATGCCAGCCCCTTACGCTCTGGTGCAAGTTTGTTTACTGAAGGGCATTCTCGCACGAAACGTTTAACCCATTTGTCCACAGCGCATGTTGGTTTGGTGAGCGGCTATAGTAGTCGGTGAAAGTGAGGGGGTTATTGGACCGCCACGAACTTCTTAGGCCTGCCGGCGTGGCGTTCTTGGGCAGCGTAGCGCTCGATGCTGTCTATCGTTATCATCCGACGGCCGTCGACGAGTTCAACATCGAGCTTTCCGGCTTTGACCAGCGCGGTAATCCGCGGAGCGGAGACTTTGAGGTCCAGCGCTGCGTCTTTAAATGTTCGGCACGCCGCTTCCCGAGCGTCCTCGTGGTCGATTTCGACTGAAAGGGTCACGACTTCGGCCGAGCGTTCGTACCCTGCCGGAGTCAAACCGTTGTTGAGGTCGTCGGCCAAAAACGCCATCAGCGCCTCGGTGGCATGGGCAATCGCTTCTTCGCGCGTATCGCCGTCGGCCAAGGCCCCAGGAATCTGCGGGAAGCTGGCGCAGTAACCGTCGTCTTCTTTTATGAGAACGCAGTCATAGGTAAATCGCTGCCTCATTTTGCCTCCAACTACCATCCAGCTTGGCGACGAATACTTGCCCACGTGCCCTTCTTTGATCGATCACCACCAGAGCCGTTCACGGTGACAACACGGTCACCAGAAACATACTTAGCATGACTACCGACTTGCGCGACCTTCACGAATCCATCGTGCTTGAGTAGGGCAATGATTTCCCGAAAGGTAGGAGGTTGCATGGGCCGACCTCTTTCAGCCGTCCTAATTATAAACTATTTTATAATTTTTGCTAACCAGTTAATAAATATTACTGGCGCTGTTTGGGCTCGGTGACGATAGCTCGGACGATGCGGGGACGATCGGTGAGGTCGCGGACGATACGCACATCCGAAAGACCCGCCTGGCGGCAGAGCTCGGCGGCAGCGTCAAGAGCACCCTCATAGAGCTCACAGGCAAACAGACCGCCGGAGCGCAGCATATAGGGCGCCGCATTGAGCAGGCGACGGAAGATATCTAGGCCGTCGGCGCCGCCCTCGAGCGCCAAGTCGGGTTCGAAGTCTTTGACCTCGTGCGGCAGCGAGCGCATGACATCGGTGGGGATATAGGGCGGGTTGGAGACGAGCACGTCGAAGGTGCCCCATTCCTCGCGGGGAATAGAGCTCACTAGGTTTGTGAGGCTGAAGGCGACCTCCCCGGACGTGAGACCAAGCGCCTCGCGGTTTTTGGTGGCCAGGTCGATGGCGCGCGGTTCGATATCGGTGGCGGTGCAGGTAACGTGGCCGCGGCGTTCCCAGGCAAGGGAGAGCGAGATGCAACCCGTGCCGCAACCGACCTCGAGGATGCGAGCGATACGGGAGTCGACTGGGGCGGGCGCGGCGGCATCTTGCGCAGGAATCGCTCCCTGGCCGGCGCCTTCGATGGCGATGCCGTATTCATCGAGCTCGGGGGCGGAAGCTTCTGCCGCCTCGGCTTCTGTGGCCTTCGCGGCGTCTTCCTCGGCTTCGCGATCCGCCAGCTCCTCGGCATAGGCACGGCTGCCCAACACGCCCCCGCCCAGCGCCGCCTCATCGGCAGCCGTCAGATTTGCCGCACGGCGTTCGACGGTCGCACGCTCATCAGCCAGCGCAGCCTCGGCCTTGCGTGCCTGCTCCACCTCGTCGTTCCAGGGCAATTCCGCACGCTGGCGGGTGGCGGCATTGGAATCCAGCACCTCGGCATCCAAATAATTGAGGACTTCCTCGACGAGCATCTCGGTCTCGGGACGCGGGATGAGCACGCCAGGAGCGCAAGCGACATCGATCATGCGAAACTGCGTACTGCCGGTGATGTACTGCAGAGGCTCGCCTTTGGCGCGGCGCACGACGGCAGCGTGCATGGTCTCGAGCTGCGGCGTATCGAGTTCCTCGTCCATACGCATGTATAAGTCGATACGCGCCAGACCCGTAGCAGCGCAAAGCAACCATTCGGCAGAAAGACGGGGATGCTCCTCGCCACGATCGGCTAGGTACTCCTTGGTCCACTCGAGACAGCGCTTGATGGTCCAAATCTCGTTTGCCATGGGGTCCTCCCCTCCTAAGCGCCGGGCGGCGCGCGAATGTCGGAGCAGATTGTACGCGAGGCCAGTGCTTGGCATGGGACAATTGAGGGCAATTATCGAGAATCAGCCCAGTTTTTTTGTTTGGCCCCGTCCAAAGTGTTCATTCACCGACGTCCACATTTGAATCCGTCAAGCTTTTGGCAAGGTTGCCCTGAGCTGACTAACATCCAACCGGATACCCGCCAAATCGCTCGACGCACAACGCGGTTAAAATCGCCCCGCGACTTCTTGGACGATTTTTATGAGCATCATTTTCGACGGCAGACGTATGACAATGACTACCACATCCAGAGCAAGACAACGCCGCAGGTAGAGGATGGACAGCGGGCGACGTCCAGAGCGAACAAGTTGGCATGAAAAAGGCAAGGCATAGACCTTCTGGTCATGCC
>CABQLM010000038.1 GCA_902465105.1 uncultured Collinsella sp. | reverse complement strand
AGCGGCTGATCCGGTCGAACCGGGCCGCGCGGCAAGGAGATATATTGCCAGACCGCGAAGCGATGTGGGACGTCAATTTCACTCTTCACAAGTCCTACACAATATATCGCTTCCTATATAAGTAATAGAAAGGCTGGTGCAGAAATACTGCACGTATCAGATGATGACCCTTCGGTTAAGAGATATATAAAGATCGGTCACCTGTAAGTGTCTATCTACCCGCGCTTTTGCTATATAAACCAGCGCCTTAGATAAAAAGAAGGAGCGCCGCGCACAGCGCGACACTCCCCTAGCGATTCAAGAGAATCAATTAGGCCTCGAGAGCCTTCTTGGCGATGGTAGCCAGCTCGTTGAAGGACTCGATGTCCTCGTAAGCCATCTGAGCCAGGACCTTGCGGTCGAGCTCGATACCGGCGACCTTCAGGCCGTGCATGAACTGAGAGTAAGAGATGTCGTTCAGACGAGCAGCAGCGTTGATACGGGTGATCCAGAGAGAACGGATCTCGCGCTTCTTATTGCGGCGGTCACGGTACTGATACTGCAGGGAGTGCTGGACCTGCTCTTTAGCATGCTTGTAAGTACGCGAAGCGGCACCGTAGTAACCCTTCGCACGGTGCATAACGGTACGGCGCTTCTTCTTGGCGGCAACAGCGCGCTTAATACGTGCCATGTTCTATCAACTCCTAGACGGTTAAACGAAAAACGGGAACGCGAGCTTAGGCGAGACGCGACTTGATGACCTTGCGGTCGGCAGCGGCGATCTCGGTCTCCTGACGGAAGCCACGCTTACGCTTGGTGGACTTCTTGCTCAGGATGTGGCTCTTGAAAGCCTTGGCGCGCATAAGCTTGCCGGTACCAGTCTTGCGGAAACGCTTCTTGGTGCCGCTGTGGGACTTCATCTTAGGCATGAAATACTCCTTAATCGGTTACAGAACACTAGTTACTTGGTATCGCTTGCCGCTTTATCCTCATCAAAGGCGCCCTTAATCGGGGCGAGCAGCATAAGCATGTTACGGCCTTCCATCTTAGGCTTGGACTCGACCGTAGCGTAAGGCTTAAGATCCTCGGCGAGACGCTCGAGAACGTTAAGACCCTGCTCCGGGTGAGCCATCTCACGGCCGCGGAACATGATGGTGATCTTAACGCGTGCGCCCTTCTTGAGGAAACGCAGAACGTGGCCCTTCTTGGTCTCGTAGTCGCCAACGTCAATCTTGGGTCGGAACTTCATTTCCTTAACCTCGACCTTGGACTGGTTCTTACGAGCAGCTTTGGCCTTCATGGCCTGCTGGTACTTGAACTTACCGTAGTCCATGACCTTGCAGACCGGCGGCTCCGCGTTGGGAGCGATCTCGACCAGATCGAGACCCTGATCGTCGGCGACGCGCTGGGCATCGCGGATGGCGAACAGGCCGAGCTGAGAGCCATCGACGCCAATCAAACGGCACGAAGATGCAGTGATCTCGTCGTTGATGCGGGTGTCATCAGACTTAGCTATTTTTCCTACCTCCATTCATAAAAAAATAACCCGGCGCTTCTTTGCAACCAGGTCGTAAACATAGACATCCTCGGTATGAGGAAGAGAATCTAAGTTGTATGACCAGTCAGCTGCTCATTGGCGCCAAAAGGTGGGAACCCTCGGGTTCCTCTTTAGGGCATTGCGGGAACAACGCCTTGTGGATAATAACACGCGCAGCGCGTTATCACATTACGTACACGAAAAAGGGAGGCCGTAGCCCCCTTGAAGCGCAGGTGCATGCATGGTGCACGAGGCGAGACTCGAAGGGCCTTCGCTTCGCGAAGCCCCGGGCTTCGGGCGCATGGCGCCCTCGCCACGCTCCGCTACAAACAGGCCTCAGGCCTGTTTGCCTAACGCTCCGCGCACTCACGCGAGTTCGGCACGAAAAAGGGGGCCGCAACCCCCTTGAACGCTCACTTGCATGTATGGTGCCCGAGGCGAGACTCGAACTCGCACGTTGTTGCCAACGGTGGATTTTGAGTCCACTGCGTCTGCCAATTCCGCCACTCGGGCACGTAATGCGTGAGTTAGTTTATCACAGCTTTCTGCCGATTAGCTCGAAAATGGAACTTCGAGCATTTCGATGAGTTCGACCGAACGGAGCATCTCGCGCTGGCGGCACCCGCGTCCGTCAACCGAGGCCTCGCCCATCTGGTTATCATAGGGATCCTCGCGCATACCGTCGAAAGCGGGCTCGAGTTCAGCCTGGAATCGATTGTTGGCCACCATACGCCACGGATCGAGATTGCCAAAATAATGGCGGCGACGCCACTCTTCTCCCATCCTTCGAGCAGAAGAGCCGAATGAAACGTCCGCGTTTAGCCAACCAGTCTGCGGCGTATAGAACTCCGCCCAGTCATGCGGCCCCACCGAGTCGGGCGCAACGTACAGGCCACTCTGCCAACGGGCGGGCACGCCAGCAATACGGCACATGGTGATAAACGTGAGCGCCATAACGCCGCAATCCCCACGAAGTGAATGCGCGCAGTCATCGGCAATTGAACCCAAAAGCAGATACGGTGGCTGATATCGATAGTCGATATGTTGCGTCAGATAATCATAGATAGCCCGAGCACGATCGAGCGGATCGACGAGCCCGTCCATGATGCGCGCCGTCAGTTGACGCAGATACGGCGTAAACGCGATGTGCGGTCGGTCCTCGGAAGCGTCCTCGGGCAGTGGTGCATCCATGCACGGGCGTTCGGGCAGCGCACCTCCATAAATGTCGCAATAGGCAGCATTAATGTGATAACGATAGGATACCGAGAACGAGCGATCGGCCGAAGAACACCATGAGGCGGTGCGTGCCGGCGCATCCTCGGGGGCAACATGCCCCTCCGGCGTCATATCGAGAACTTCGACCTGAGACTGTTGACGGCAGGCGGCAGCAACGGGAAGCCACGCGCGAACGGCCTCCCCCTCAAGAGCACCGGGGACAGACACGGACGCCTTAAGGGTAATGACGCGAGACAGCCCATTCTGCGATTCCATCTCCTTGAGCATCTGGTTGCGTAGCGCAATTCCGTCCACAGGATCGGGACGCATGCCGGGGACCTCTTTGGGATACACGCGAAGCGAATTGAGGAAGTTGTCGAGAACGAAGAGCTCGCCATCGATAAAGCGCCAGTCAATACGCTTGCGATCAATCAGATCGTCAAACTGCTCTTCGGTAAACTCTGGCCACTCCTCGCGAATCATCGCAATGGCTCGATCACGCGGCACCGAAAAATGAAGCGGAGTCTCGAGCATGCGATACCGCTCGGCACGGACGCAGGCTGCCAGAGAAGGCTCAGGGTTCTGCCCCAAAAGACAATCACAAGCCGCAACAGCCTGCGTCAAATATCCGGCATCCTTCAGACGAAGAATCTCGGGCGGCAATCCAACATCGAGATGACGAAAGTCATCACAGCAAACATCAACAGAACAACCAACAGGACCCTCGTCAATAACCTTCCCATCCGAAGGCAGCACATCAATAACAGCCATACCAAACTCCAAGTCATTAGAACTCTTGAAGTCCATTGTAGCGAGATAAAAAAGAAAGCCCCAGCCAAGGAGCCCTCAACACCGACAAACGGTACCTATAAAAATGAATTCAGCCCAGTAGCCCTGTAGCGAGTTAACGAAGGAGGCCCCGTTCACCCGGAGCTTTTCCCATTGCGCGACTTCTGGCAAAGCCAGGTGAGCGCAAGGGAAAAGCGTAGGGTGAACGGGGCCTCCGACGGGAAAGTTAAACCGCTACTTACGCCTTGTTGACGGAGCCAAACTCCTCCATGAGCTCCTTGGTGCGGGCAACGATGGCCTCGCGACCAGGCTTCAGGAGCTTGCGAGGGTCATAGCCCTTGCCCTGCTGATCCTTGCCAGCCTCAACGTACTCACGCGTGGCGGCAGCGAAGACAAGCTGCAGGTCGGTGTTGACGTTGATCTTGGAGATGCCCAGGGAGATGGCCTTCTTGATCTGATCCTCGGGGATGCCGGTACCACCGTGCAGAACGAGGGGCAGATCACCGGTCTGAGCCTTGATCTCGCTCAGACGCTCGAAGGAAAGACCAGCCCAGTCGGCGGGATACACACCGTGGATGTTGCCGATGCCGCAGGCAAGGAAGTCGACGCCCAGGTCAGCGATCTGCTTGCACTCAGCAGGATCAGCGAGCTCACCGTTGGAGGTCACGCCGTCCTCGGTGCCGCCGATGCCGCCGACCTCGGCCTCGATGGACATGCCCTTGGAGTGGGCAAGCTCAACGAGCTCCTTGGTGCGGTCGAGGTTAAGCTGGAAGGTCTCCTCGTGAGAGCCGTCATACATGATGGACGTGAAGCCGGCCTCGATGCACTTGAAGCAGTCCTCGTAAGAACCGTGATCGAGGTGAAGGGCGACGGGAACGGTAACGCCCGTTGCCTCGACGGCAGCCTTAACCATGTCGGCGCAGACCTTGAAACCGCCCATCCACTTAGCGGCACCAGCGGTGCACTGAAGGATCAGCGGAGACTTGGCCTCCTCGGCGGCCTGGAGAATAGCCAGGGTCCACTCGAGGTTGTTGGTGTTGAAGGCACCGAGAGCGTACTTGCCGGCCTCGGCCTTCTTGAGCATGTCTGCTGCGTTGACGAGCATAAAAGAAACCTCCTGTAAGGTTGCTCCGATAACGCCTGTGATTCTACCACGGCATAACCGAGCATAAACGTTCGTTTGTTCACGAATATCGTTCAAGCAGACAATTTTTGACCGTTTGCCCCACAGAATCGACCCATGGGAGAAAAATCCCTTGACGATTTGGCGGTCCTCGTGTTTTGGAAAGCAATAAAACCCTAGAAATGCATGAACGGATTCTGCGCGAGCTCGCGCTCCATGGTTGTCGAATCACCGTGACCCGCCAGACAAACGGTATCTGGCGGTAGCAGCCGAGCGAGCTTGGAAAGAGAGCGAACGATTGCGGCCTCGTCTCCGCCGGAAAGGTCGGTGCGGCCGTGGCTGCCGGGGAACAGCGTGTCACCCACAAAAGCAATATTTCCTTGCTCTGTTGCGGCGAACAGAACAATGCCCCCCGGCGTATGCCCCGGAGTCTCGATCACCTGCAAGCAGACGTTGCCGAACTCGACCACATCGCCCTCGGCAAGCAGACGCGTCGGCTCGCCGGGATCCGCCGTCTCGATACCCCACATGACACGCTGCTCCTCGATATTCGTTCGTGTCACCGCTACGTCTTTGGCGCACAACTCATACAGAGCGCTACCGCCAACGGCCGCTCGCACTCCGGCAACACCGCCAACATGGTCGGCGTGGCCGTGCGTGCAGACGGAGCCGAGCACGCGCACCTCGGGATGCTCGGCCTGGATATACTCCACAAGGCGCCCGCCTTCCCAGGCGGGGTCGACGATGAGGCACTCGCCGCTCGAAATCACGGCATAGCTGTTGGTCTGAATAGGACCGTTTACAAGCGTCTCAATTGAAGCCGAACCCCGAGGGGTTAAATCCAAAGCCATAGCGTCCATGCGTGCGTTTCTCCTCCTATAAGCGTCGAGGCACCAAACGATGCCTCGAACGTAGCCAATTATCAATAATGTTGCGCGCTTGCCAGCCTACACACGGCGCTTAAGCTGAGCCCCGCCCTCGCCGGGCATGAGACGGCGCGCATCGTAGACCGAGTCAACGCTGCCGATAGAGGCCAGCAACGGATCCAAACCGCTCGCGTCCGAAATCTCGACCATAAAACGAAGGGTTGCAATTCCCTCGCGGTTGGTCGACGTGGCAGCGGAAAGAATATTGCCACCCGCATCTCCGATGGCGATAGTCACGTCCTTGAGCAGGCCCATGCGGTCCAGGCACTCGACCACAATCTCGACCTGGAAGAGGGTGTCGGCAGCGCCGTCCCACTCGACGTCAATCATGCGCTCGGGGTGTTCCATGAGGCCCTTGACGTTGGGGCAGTTGGCCCGGTGCACCGAGACGCCGCGTCCACGCGTGATAAAGCCTACGATGTCGTCACCCGTCACAGGGTTGCAACAATGTGCCAGACGAACCAGCAGGCCGCTGTTGCTCTCGCCCTTGACGATAATGCCGTTGCTGGCGTTCTTGCCACGCTTTTGCGGCTTGCGATTAGAGCCACGAGCCGGCTGCTTAACAACTTCGGCGATTGCCGCGGCCTTGGTGAGCTGCTCCTCGGGCTTGGGATCTAAGATCTGCTCGACCTTGTTGGCCACAGCGCGCGGGGCAACCTTGCCGGCACCAACTGCCGCGAACAGGTCCTCGAGCTGTTTGTAGTTAAACTGCTCCGCAACGGCATTGAGCGCGCGCGTCGAGCGCGGCGTGGAAATACCGTACCCGCGCTTGCGAAGATCCTTGGCCAGAATATCGCGACCGGCGGCAGCGTCATCGTCCTTGGTCGCAGCAGCAAAGTAGCGACGAATCTTGGACTTGGCCGAAGGGGTCTTGACGATCTTGAGCCAATCACGCGACGGCTTGGAACTCTTGTTGGTCAGGATTTCAACGCGGTCGCCCGTCTTGATCTCGTGCGTGAGCGGGGCCACCGCACCGTTGATCTTAGCGCCGACGCAGTGGTTTCCCACCTCGGTGTGAACGGCGTAGGCAAAGTCGAGTGGCGTGGAGCCGGCACGAAGCGCCATGACCTCGCCCTTGGGCGTAAAGACGAAGATCTCCTGATCGAAGAGGTCGACTTTCAGCGAATGCAGGTATTCCTTAGCGTCGGTGATCTCATCAGACGCAGCCCAATCGAGCGAATGTTTGAGCCAGTTAATCTGGTCGTCCAGACGCTGGGCATCATTAGTCTTAGACGCAGACGATCCGCCCGACTTCTTATAGAGCCAGTGGGCGGCAATGCCGTACTCGGCCTGCTCATGCATCTCATAGGTTCGAATCTGAATCTCGAGCGGGCGGGCCGTGGGACCGATAACCGTCGTATGGAGCGACTGGTAGTTATTGACCTTGGGCATGGCGATATAGTCTTTAAAGCGACCGGGCATGGGGTGCCACAGCGTGTGCACCGCGCCGAGCGTGGAGTAGCAATCGCGCACCGAATGCGTGATGACGCGCAGTGCCACCAGGTCGTAGATCTCGGAGAATTCCTTGCCCTTGCGCTTCATCTTTTGGTAGATGGACCAATAGTGCTTGGAACGGCCGTTGATCTGGAAGTCCTCCAGACCAATGCGGTTGAGCTCGTCGGTGAGCGTCTTGATGGTCTCGGCCAGATAGCGCTCACGGACCTCGCGCGACTCCGCCACCATGCGCGCGATGCGCTGGTAGGCGTCGGGCTCAAGGTAGAAGAAGGACAGGTCCTCGAGCTCCCATTTAATGGAGCTCATACCCAG
The DNA here is from genome assembly GCA_902465105.1 of uncultured Collinsella sp. GTDB lineage: Bacteria > Actinomycetota > Coriobacteriia > Coriobacteriales > Coriobacteriaceae > Collinsella. The sequence goes on along the minus strand of CABQLM010000038.1, from coordinate 12,946 downwards.
ACGGTCGGCCAAGGGAGCATACACGTCCATGGTCTCGCGAGCCTTAAATAGGCGACGGTCCTCACGCAGGGCCGCAAGGGTGCGCATGTTGTGCAGACGGTCGGCAAGCTTAACGATGATGACACGGATATCCTTGGACATGGCGAGGAACATCTTGCGCAGCGTGAGCGCCTGCTTCTCGTCCATGCTGTCGACCTCGATGTTAGTGAGCTTGGTCACACCGTCAACGAGTTCCGCCACAGTATCACCAAATAAGCCGGAGACATCGGCAAGCGAGGTCTCGGTATCCTCAACGGTATCGTGCAGCAGCGCGGCGCACACCACATCGCAGTCCATCTTGAGATCGGCCAAAATGATGGCGACTTCGACGGGATGGTTAATGTACATCTCGCCCGAGCGGCGCTTTTGGTTGCAGTGCTTCTCGGCGGCAAAGCAGTAGGCCTGCTCCACCTTAGAGAAGTCATCCTCATTCATATATTTGAGGCACAGGCGCTCCAGCTTGTCGTAGCTGTCCGCCATAATCTCGGGCGGCAGCTCATCGGCATGCTTATAGTGCTCCATCTCCGAAAAAGGCTGGAGAGCGGAATCATGGGCGGTACGGGCTGCGGCATCCATCGAGGTCCCCTTCCCCTAAGCCCGCGGTACGATCGGGCGGTTAACTTTGGCTAGCATATCAGAAGCGCACGAATCGAGCGCCCAACTCCGGAAAGCCGAGAACTCCATGCGCGAGCGCAAGCCCTCCAAATAGCGAATCGACCTGCTCAATTGCACGCGGCCGGGGTTTTCGGTCATCGCGATGCGACGGGTGTCGTCAAACCCCGAAACGCGACAGAAACCAAGCTCTTCGAAGATTCCCAGGCCGCTTTCCACCGAGCGCTCGTCGACCGGCGTGCGAGCATCGATGGCAAGGCACATCTGCGCGATATCGATATCGCTCGCGCTAAAGGAATCGTCCCCGGTCTTGCCGCGGTTGGAGCGCCACATGGTCTGCAGCGCGCGATAGAGCGTGACGAGCTCGTCTCGTTCGGGCGCATAGCAGTCGAGCAGGCGCTCGTTAATGCGGGCATCGCGCGACGAATAGAGCAGGTGAATCACGGCAGGCTGCCCGTCGCGACCGGCACGACCGCTCATCTGGTTAAATTCGATGGCACCAAACGGCATGTGGTAAAGCACGACGTGGCGGATGTCAGGCAGGTTGACACCCTCGCCGAAAGCAGAGGTCGAAACGATACAGCTGAGACCCCCGTCTCGAAACGCCTCCTCAACGCGACGACGGTCGGAACGCGCAAGCCCGGCGTTATAGAACGCGATACGGGTCGCACAGTCGGGCACCCGCTTCCGAAGCGTCCTGGCAAGCGCCACAGACTGGTCGCGCGAGTTGACGTAGATGACGGTCTTCTCCCCCGTCGCGACGATGGACACCAGGCGGTTTTCGCGGCTCGCAAGATCGCGGTCGTCCTCGAGCTGCAAGTTCTCACGCACGGTCTCGTCGACCACCGTACGGGTAATCGGCAGCACGCGGGCAAGCTCCGCAACGACCGGAGCCGTCGCGGTGGCCGTCGCCGCCATAACGACCGGATCGCCCAGGGCCTTGAGGATATCGGGCATGTCGAGGTATGCGCTCCGGTCGCCGCCCTTGGCAAGACCGGCATGATGCGCCTCGTCAATAACGACAAACCCGATACGACCCGAGCGCGCAAAGCGGTCGCGGTGAATAGACAGGAACTCAGGCGTCGTGAGCACGATGCCGGTGCGGCCCGAGGCCAGGCCGGCAAACACGTCATCGCGCGCTGCCTCCACGGTCTCGCCGGTCAACACGCCCACGCCAATGCCGAGCGCAGCCATCGTCGATGAGAGGTGATAGGCCTGGTCGGCAACGAGCGCACGCAGCGGATAGACAAAGATGCTCGCACGCCCACGAAGGACCGCCTCGCGCGCGGCGTGAACATGGAAGATGAGTGACTTGCCACGCCCCGTCCCCATAACGGCCAAAACGCTCTGGTGGTCGGCGAGCGCGTCGAGTGCCTCGACCTGCGCGCGATGCGGCTGGTTCGAGCCAATAAAGCTATGGATAAGCGAGCGCGTGAGCTCGGTATAAGAAAGCTGGGCGAGCGTCTCGCGTTTACGCGATTCCAGGCGCAGGCCAGAATCCGCCGGTTGAACGCCGCGGCGAAGCTCACATGCCGGATCGTCGATATTGGGCGCCGTGGTATCGCGCACCAAGACATCTTTGATCATGAGCTTGGGCTTCACGCGTCCCTGCCAATGCTCGGCCACGGCCTCGAACACCAAGTCGACGGCGCTGTCGCAATTGATGAGCCTATCGATCTGCGGCACGCGGAACATGATGGCCGGTACGCTCGCGGCGCCATCGGTCGCCACAAAGCGCATGTGCTCGCCGGTTTTGCCCACGACGGCGCGATCGCACATCGTCACGCCCTCGGCGGCCAGAAGCGGCACCTTATTGCCCTGGCCAAACGGCTCAAGACGGGAAATCTGCTCGATGGTCTCGATATTTAGCTCGGAGAGGTCAACGGTGGCGGCAACCTCGTCAGTGTCCTCAAAGTCCTCGGCGGGAAGCTCCGATAGCACGGCCGAAAGGCGACGGCGGAACTCGTCGAGCTTGGACGCCTCGATGGTCACGCCCACCGCACCCGCATGCCCGCCGCGACGAATCAGCAGATCGGAGCAGCGTTCTACGGCGTCGAACAGGTTGACCTTGCCCACCGAGCGCCCCGATCCGCGTGCAACGCCGTCCTCGATCGAGAAGAGCAGCGCCGGCACGTGATAGCGATTGGTCAGGCGGCTCGCCACGATGCCCTTGACGCCCTCGTGCCAGCCCTCGCCGCCCACGACAATCGCGCGCCCACCGTCATAGGTCTCCTCGACCTTCGCCATGGCATCGCGTGTAAGCTCGGCCTCGATCTCGCGGCGTTGGCGATTGATTTCCTCGAGCTCGGCGGCAAGCGCGCTCGCTTCGATGGGGTCGCGGGCAAGCAGCAGGTCGAGCGCCAGCTTGGGATCAGCCATGCGGCCGGCAGCATTCAGACGAGGGATGAGCGAAAACGACAGGCCGTCGGCCGTAATGGTAGAAAGGTCGGCCTTGGCAAGTGCGGCAAGCGCGATATAACCGGGGCGGGCCGTCACGCGCATCTGCTGGATGCCCTCGGCGACCAGTGCGCGATTCTCGGGCGTGAGCGGCATCATGTCGGACACGGTGCCCAGCGCCGCGACCTCTATCAGCGAACGCCAATACGACGGCTTACCCAAACGCTCGCCCAGGACCTGCACCAGCTTAAGCGCCACACCGGCACCGGCAAGCTCGCGCGAGGGGCCCTCGTCCTCGAGCTTGGGATCGGTCAGGGGCACGCCCTGCGGCACCTGGTCGGACGGCTCGTGATGGTCCGTGACCACCAAATCGATCCCCAGGCTCTCCAGATAGGAGACCTCTTCCTTGGCAGCAATACCGTTATCGACGGTCACAATCAGGTTGGGTTGAGCGAGCTCGTTGACGCGGTCGAGCGCCGCACGCGAAAGACCATAGCCCTCATCAAAGCGGTGCGGAATAAACGGCGTGACGTTGGCGCCAAACGAACGTAGCGCCTCGGTCAACAGACAAGTCGACGTAATGCCGTCGACGTCAAAATCGCCAAAGACGGCGATACGCTCGTGGCTGCGAATAGCACGCTCAACGCGGTCGGCGACGACCACCATACCCGGAATAACGAGTGGGTCCGCCCAGTCGCGATCGAGCGAAGGCGTCAAAAACAGCTGGCCTTCCTCGATGGATGTAATGCCGTGCGCAACCATAATGCGCGCCACCAGCCCGGGTATGCCCAGGCCAGCCGAAAGCTCCTTTTCGAGCTCGGGGTTTTGCTGAGCGACCGCCCAGCGATGCGTCGTCTTAAGCGATGACATAGGCGCCCACCCCCGATAGGGGCAGGTCGCCGCGATACCTCTCACGGTTCATAGCGATGAGTCCTCTGTGTATGCCCGCTTCGGCAGGCAGATCTGTTGAACGGATTTATTATACCGTGCAGCGCGGACGCACAACGTCCAGCACGCCGTGGTTTCGATAAACGAGGGCGGTAATAGCCTCGAAATATTCGAGCGTTTCTAACGCACGGGCGCATGCAAGCGTCTAGCATATCCATTCAAAACGGATTCACGAGCAAAGGGAGTCACAAGAGCATATGAAGCAATGGGCTGGACTGGGAAAGTTCCTCGCGGGGCATATGCAGGTCATCGTTCCGATTTGCGTGGCGCTCGGCGTGCTCTTTCCTCAGCAGATCGGCGTTCTCAAGCCCATCGTTCCCACCCTGTTTGCCTTTATGACGTTCCAAGGCGCGCTCAGCAACACCTTCCACCAGGTAGCTGAGGTGTTCCGCCGTCCCCTGCATCTGATTTTGGCGTTATTTGTCTCGGCTGTGATCATCCCCATCGCGGCGTATGCCATGGGCTCACTGTTCTTTGGCTCCAACCCCAACCTTGTCTGCGGCATCGTGCTCGAGTACAGCGTACCCGTGGCAGTCACTGCCTTTATGTGGATTAGCATGTTCGGCGGCAACGGCCCGCTCGCGCTCACCATCATCCTGACGTCCTCGGTTATATCGCCCGTAACGATTCCGCTCACGCTCAAGCTCCTGTTGGGCGCCACCGTCGCAATCGATGTTCCGAGCATGATGCAGAACATGGCCTTTATGATTGCCATCCCCGCCGTGCTCGGCATCGTGATCAACGAGCTCACGCACGGCTGGGGACACGAGAAACTCTCCCCCGCGCTCTCGCCCGCCTGCAAGTTCATGATGATGGGCGTTATTGTCTCCAACTCCACCGCCATGAGCGAGTACGTGCTACACATGAACGCGGTGCGCCTGGAAGTCGCCCTCTTTATTCTGGTGTTCGCCATCAGCGGTTTTGTCGTGGGCGTTCTGGTCGCCCGCGCGTTGCACCTGCCGTATAGCGAGACGACCACCATATGCTTTACCTGCGGCATGCGCAATATCTCTTCGGGCGCCGTCATCGCCACACAGTATTTTCCCGGCGAGGTCGTGTTTCCCGTCATGTGCGGCACGCTGTTTCAGCAGGTGCTCGCCTCGGTTATCGGACATCTCTTTGAACGTCTGACCGGCGAGGAGCGCGCCGCCCAGCGCAAGCGGGTCGAGGCCGGCCGCGACGCCATGGCACGCTAGACTGTCCGCATTACGTGGGGCTAGTCTTGCTATACGAGCGTTTCCAGATGCGCGCGCAGGCGCTCAGCATCGATATCGAGCGTCGTCTCGGCATTGACCTGGGCCAAACGATAGCCGACAAAGTAGGGCGAAACCACCCAACGCGGCAGCGCCTTGGCAATGGTCCGACCGTCCATGTGGTAGAAGAACAAGTTGTACGACTCTGCGCGACCACCATGGTGCTCGTTCAGGATATAGCGCAGAGCTACCTGAATCGCATCGGCGAAGAGGTCCGTCTCGACTTGGTCTCGCGCGCCATCGCTGGCGGCGATTCCCTGCGGGGCTGAAACGTTGATCTCAAAGAACCCCATGATCGGTTCGGTTGAGATGTTGACAGAAACCCTTCCCCGCTGCCAGACATCGATGCCCTCGAAGTTTGTGGAGACCAGCGACGCATAACCGTCTTCCTGCTCTAGACCGACGATTTGCATATGCGGGTGAACTAAGCTGCCGCCCGAGAGCGGACCCTTGTTCTTGTACATAAGGACGCTGCGATACTGTTGGGAGTCAATCATCTGCTGCCAACAACCCAGGGCAAACCGCATCGCATGATGCAGCTCATCCGGTTCATAGGTCACCAGGTCGGCGTCGTGATTGGCAGACTCGATCAATACGGTCTGACGTGTGGCCCGCAAGGTCTTGAACTTATTCTCGAGCCAGATGCAGTCACCATCGCGCTGGATGATGTTGGCAAGCCCCTCCGTGTCGCAAAAGGGGCACGCGGTGCCAGGGCGACGATTATCGTCGGGCTTACCGCTCGCCTGCTGAACGTCAAATACCAGTGCCACGGGTTAAACCTCCAGCGGCACGATCTTGGTGCCATGGAGCTCGGAGACGCCTAGCGTCGCCGCGACCGCGTCGCGATTTGCCGTAGTGATGCCGCCGCCTGGAAGGATGGTCAAACGATCGCCCGCATACTCGATTAAACGAGCCAGGCGATCGAAATTATCCTCGATCGACGTACCGGCAGCTCCGCCATGCGTGAGGATGCGCGTAACGCCGCAGTCGGCAAGTGTATCAATCGCATCGAGCTGAGCCTCGGGCGAGAGCTGATCAAATGCCATGTGGAAGGTGATGTCAAGGGACTCGCGTTTACACTCCTCGGTCGCGCAGCCCGTAGCCATAACGAGGGCGCCGAGGGCGAGCTCGTCGAGCGCCCAGCCACTGGCACAGGGCTTGCAGCAGCCAAAGACCAGGCCGTCAACGCCGGCGCTCACAGCAAGGCCCAGGTCAATCTCCATCATGCGCAGCTCGTCCTGGTTGTAATGAAAGTCGCCGCCACGCGGACGAATCATGCACATCACTCGCGCGTCATGCTCGTGAGCGTAGCTGACTGTAGCGCTAATAACGCCGGCGGAAGGCGTGGTGCCACCGACGGCGAGGTTGTCACACAGCTCGATGCGCCTTGCACCGGCCTCGATGGCCGCCGGCACCCGCTCAAAGTTCTCGGCACAAAACTCGTACATCATAGATAGACCCCCAAGGATGACAAACGTTTTCGATGGGCATTGTCGCACGCCCCCATGAAGTTGCAGTGGAATAGGGACTGTTTTGGCCTCTGAGACTCCCATTTAGTCCCTATTCCACCGCAACAAAGGGGGACAGAACCAAAGCAACGCCGCAGGCAGAAGACGGACAGCGAGCGGGCGCCAGAGCGACAACTGGTCCGCCGTTCGGTAGAACGGCGGAACCTCCTAGCCACCCAGATAGGCTTTGCGGACGTTGTCGTCGTGCAGCAGCTCTTGGCCGGTGCCGGTCATGGTGATCTTGCCGGTCTCGAGCACGTAACCGCGTGTGGCGATGGAAAGCGCCATCTGCGCGTTCTGCTCAACCAGGAGTACCGTGGTACCGGCCTTGTGCAGGTCCTCGACGATCTGGAAGATTTGCTCAATCAGAATCGGCGCCAGACCCATGGAGGGTTCGTCGAGCATGAGCAGCTTGGGGTTACTCATAAGGGCACGCCCCATAACAAGCATCTGCTGCTCGCCGCCCGAAAGGGTGCCGGCGACCTGGCGACGGCGCTCCTTAAGGCGCGGGAACTGCTCGTAGACGCGCTCAAGGCCCGGAGCAACCGTGGACTTGGGCTGCGTGTAGGCGCCCATCTCCAGGTTCTCCTCGACCGTCATCTGCAAAAAGGCGCGACGGCCCTCGGGGACCTGAGCCAGGCCCTTGCCTACCAGCTTGTCGGCAGGCGTATGAGTAATGTCCTCGCCCATAAACTTGATGGAGCCGGTCTTGGAGCGCAGCAGGCCCGAGACGGTTTTAAGCGTCGTGGACTTGCCGGCGCCGTTTGCGCCGATCAGGGCCACGATCTCGCCCTCGTTAACGTTAAAGGAGATGTCCTTGATGGCGTGGATGGCGCCGTACCAGACGTTGATGTTGTAGACGGAAAGCATCGGCTCTGCCATTTAGTTCTCCCCCTTATCCTGCTTGCCCAGATATGCCTCGATAACGGCGTCGTTGTTCTGGATTTCCTCTGCCGTGCCCTTGGCAATGACCTTACCAAAGTTGAGCACGCAGATGCCCTCGCAGATGTTCATAACGAGCGACATATCATGCTCGATAAGCATGATGGCAATGCCAAAGGTGTCGCGGATCTTGACGATATTCTCCATGAGCTCCGCAGTCTCGGACGGGTTCATGCCGGCGGCAGGCTCGTCGAGCAGCAGTAGCTTGGGGTTGGTGGCAAGCGCGCGGACGATCTCCAGACGACGCTGAGCGCCGTAAGGCAGCGATCCGGCCTGCTCGTTTGCCAGATGCTCCATATCAAAGATGGACAGCAGCTCCATGGCGCGCTCGTGAGCAGCCTTCTCGTGCTTCCAATACGTCGGCAGGCGCAGCACGCCCTCAAAGCCGGAGTAACGCTCCTGGTTGTGCAGGCCAACCTTAACGTTATCCTCCACCGTCATGGTGTTGAACAGGCGAATGTTCTGGAATGTACGGGCAATACCCATGCGGTTGACCTGATAGACCGACTTGCCCGAGGTGTCCTCGCCGTCGAGCAGGATGGTGCCATGCGTGGGCTGATACACCTTGGTGAGCAGGTTGAAGACCGTGGTCTTGCCGGCACCGTTGGGGCCGATGAGACCGGCGATCTCGGTCTTGCCGATGGTCAGGCTAAAGTCGTCGACTGCCTTAAGGCCGCCGAATTCAATGCCCAGGTGGATGCACTCGAGCGCCGGGCGCTCGCCCAGGTCGCGGTCGGGAACGATGGCGCCAGAAGGATACGGGACCATCTTGCCCTTCTTGAACTCAAATTTACTGGGCATCGGCTGCCACCTCCTTCTTGGAAGCAAAGCGGTCCTTGACGCGACCGAAGAACGCCTTGAGCTGCGGGTTGTTGGTAAAGATCATGACCAGGATCAGCACGATGGCGTAGATGAGCATGCGGTAGTCCGAGAACTGACGGAGCAGCTCGGGGAGCACCGTGAGCAGCGCCGCCGCGATAACGGAACCGCGCATGTTGCCCAGGCCGCCCAGGACCACGAACACCAGGATGAGGATGGACGTGTTGAAGTCGAACTTGGTGGCGGAGAGCTGCGAGAAGTTACCGCCGAAGAGGGCTCCGGCAGCACCGGCGAGGGCAGCGGAAACCACGAAGGCGATCATGCGGTACTCGGTGACGGAGATGCCTACGGACTCGGCTGCAATCTTATTATCGCGCACGGCCATAATGGCACGGCCGGTACGGCTGCGAACCAGGTTGAGCACGATCACGAGTGCGACCATGACCAGGATGGCACCGGCGAGGAAGGTCGAATAGGTCGACACGCCCGAGGCGCCCTGGGCGCCCTTGATGATGGCGGTACCGTCTTCGAGCAGGTGCAGGTCGTCGATCGTAGAGTTGCCCGTGATGTTAAAGATCACGTGCAGGCCGCGGGAGTCGACGCCCACAATGAGGCAGGTGACGATTTCTTTGATGATCTCGCCAAAAGCCAGGGTCACGATAGCCAGATAGTCGCCGCTCAGGCGCAGGACCGGGATACCAATCAAGAAGCCCAAGATGGCAGCGGCGATTGCGCCGACCACAATGCTAATGATCAGACGCATCGGGTCGGACGGAACGGCGCTCTCCAGCGCGACAGCGGTGACGATGCCCGTGTAGGCGCCGACACTCATAAAGCCCGCGTGTCCCAGCGACAGGTCGCCCGCGATGCCGACGACGAGGTTAAGGGAAATGGCCATGACGATGTAGGCCGTAATAGGAACCAACTGACCGGCGATCATGCGCGGAATCATGTGGTTCGACTGCATAAAGAACACGATGGCGAATGCCACGATGCACATGGCGTACGTAACAAAGTCGTGACGCGTCTGCTTATCTTTAAGAAACTTCATAACGCTCACCTACACCTTCTCGGGGACGTACTTGCCCAAGAGGCCGGCAGGCTTGACGAGCAGGACGATGATCAAAACACCAAAGACGATGGAGTTGGCAAGGCTCGTGGAAATGTAGGCCTGCGCCATCGCCTCGATGATGCCAATGAGAATGCCACCGACAAAGGCACCGGGGATGGAGCCGATGCCGCCGAAGACGGCGGCGTCGAAGGCCTTGATGCCAGGCATGGCGCCCGTCGTGGGCTGCAGCACCGGTGAGTAGGAGCACAGGAGCACGCCGGCGATGGCGGCAAGCGCCGAGCCGATGGCAAACGTCATCGAGATGGTGCGGTTGACGTTGATGCCCATGAGCTGAGCGGCGGCCTTGTCCTCGGACACGGCGCGCATGGCCTTGCCCATCTTGGTCTTACCTGTAAAGAACATCAGGCCGGCCATGATAACCAGGCAGGCGACGATGGTGACGAGCGAGACGGCGCTTACGTTGAACTTGGCCAAGAACTCCGGCACCTGGAAGGTGACGAGCGAAGTGAAGTTCTTGGGCGTGGCGCCCCACAGAAGCTGCGCGGCGTTCTGCAGGAAGTAAGACACGCCGATAGCCGTGATCAGAACGGCCAGCGGGCCTGCTTGGCGCAGCGGCTTATAGGCCAGACCCTCGATGAGAACGCCGAGAACCGTGCAGACCACACAAGAAAGAATTACAGATGCCCAGCCCGGGAGGCCGAGATACGACGTGGCACAGAACGAGACATAGGCACCGACCATGATGACGTCGCCGTGAGCGAAGTTGAGCATCTTGGCGATACCGTAGACCATGGTGTAGCCCAACGCGATGATGGCGTAGACGCTGCCCATGGACAGGCCGTTGACCAGGTATTGGATAAAGACCGTCATGTTCCACATCCCCCTTTCGAATAGGTTTCCAGTTGATGTATGAAACAGGGACGTTACATCGTCCCTAGATACCAAGCAAGCAGGGAAGGCCAAAACCTCCCCTGCTTGGGATCAAAACCGCTCTATGTAAGGCGGCCAATTAGGCCTGTACGTACTTGCCGTCGGTGATGACGTACGCCGTGGGCTCCTTCTGGACCTGACCCTTATCGTTCCAGGTGAGCTTGCCGGTCAGACCGTCAACGGTAATCTTGAGCATAGCCTTGGACAGTTTCTCGGCGACCTCGGTCGGATCGGCGTCGACACCAAGACCGGCCTCCTTGACGGCCTCGGCCACCGCGTGCACGCCGTCGTAGGCGTCGGCGGCAAACTGGTCGGGGGTATCGCCGTACTTATCCTTGTAAGCGTTGACGAAGTCGGCGTTCTTCTCGTCGTCGGCGGAGAACGGGGTCATGAGCAGCAGACCCTCGGCAAGAGAGGTGTCGAAGCCCTCAACGCCCAGGATGCCGTCCATGCCGTCGCAGCCCATCATCTTGACGTCGTAGCCCATGTCCTTGGCGTTCTTGAGCAGGACGGACGCCGGCGTGTAGTAGATCGGCGCGAAGATCATGGTGGCGCCGGCCTGCTTGGCCTTGGTCAGCTGGTTGGTAAAGCTCGTGGCGGAGTCATCCTTAAAGGTCTCCTCGTCAACAATCTCGAGCTTAGACTCAGCGGCCTGGGCCTTAAAGGAATCTGCGATGCCCGAAGAATAGGCGTCGCCGGAGTTATAGAAGAGCACGAACTTCTCGTCCGCATACTTCTGCGCCAGGAACTTGGCAGCGTTGACGCCCTGGTTGGGGTCGGTGAAGCAAACCTGGAAGACGCAATCCTTGCCGTCGGTGACGTCCTCGGAGGACGCGGACGGGGTGATCATGAACGTCTTGGGGTCGTTACCACACTCGGCGGCAACGGCAACCGACGCACCCGTGGTGGTCGGGCCGACGAGGGCCTGCATGCCCCAGTCGAGCAGGGTGTTGAAAGCGTTGACGGCCTTCTCGCCGTCAGCCTGGTCGTCCTCGGCCTTGCTGGCAAGCGGCAGCTCCTTAGTCGAGAAATCCTTGCAGCCAAGCTCGACACCCTGGGTAACGGACTTGCCGTAGGACGCGTTGGCGCCGGTCAGCGGGCCGATGGTGCCGATCTTAAACGAAGCGTCGCCCGAAGCGGAACCACTGTCGCCGCCGTTGGAGGAGCAGCCAGCTAGAATGGACATCGCCCCCAGACCTGCTGCGCTCGCGATAACGCTCCTGCGATTCATAACAGGGTTCAATGACTTACCGGTGAGGCTCGACATGCGGCTCTCCTCTCAAATCTCGTCGGGTTTCGGTTACCCGACAGGCCATCCTTCGCCGTGTTCGGCGTTCGCAAAATAGTAGACGCTTTAGTTGAGAAAAGTGGCGATTATTTCAACTTTTCTTTTGTTTTGTCCATTTATCCATATTCATGCGTATTTCTGTCAGTTTATGCAGTTTAGCCACTTTATTGCGTGAAAGTAATGTTTCCATTCTGTTACATGCGTCCCTGCCCTGATTAAAACGGCCTCACCGCTCGCGTTTTGTGCGCACCTAGGCGGCGATGTACTTGCCGTCCTGAATCACATAGGCTGTAGGTCGTATGTAGTGAGCATGTTTCCAATGTTTCCGCAGCGTTTCGGGGGTGCCGTTTTGTGCGACTCCTGTTGCCTGGCGAGCACGCGCCCTCGGTTCACGCTAGAATGCACTCAACCTTTAAGCGGTTAATCCATCCATAAGATGCACGAAGGAGCTATCTATGAGCGAACCCCTGCGCACCGTGAACGTCGGTCTGATCGGTCTGGGAACCGTCGGCGGCGGCGTGGCCCGTCTGATCAAGAGCCACCACGATGAGTACCTGGCAGCCTACGGCATCGACCTTAAGCTGACCCGTGCCTGCGCGCTTGCCTGGGAGCAGGCCGAGGCAGCCGGTATTGAGCGTGAGGCCTTTACGGGCGACTGGCACGATGTCGTCACCGACCCCGCCGTCGACATCGTCGTCGAGCTGATCGGCGGCGAGCATCCCGCAACCGAGATCTTCACCACTGCCTTTGAGCACGGCAAGCACGTCGTCTCTGCCAACAAGGCCCTGCTGGGCCGTCACGTCGAGACGCTTGCCGAGAAGGCGCGCGCGTGCGGCGTGCAGATTAAGTGCGAGGCCAGCTGCGGCGGCGGCATCCCCATCGTGAGCACGCTTGAGCACGACCTGGTGGGCAACAAGATCCTGACCATCGCCGGCATCCTCAACGGTACCACCAACTATATCCTGTCGCGCATGGACGCCGAGGGCGCCGATTACGCCGACGTGCTCGCCGACGCACAGGCTAAGGGCTATGCCGAGGCCGACCCGTCCGCCGACGTCGACGGCTTCGATGCCGCCAGCAAGACGGCCATCCTCGCCTCCATCGGCTTTGGCACCCGCGTGACCACCGATGACGTATA
>CABQLM010000037.1 GCA_902465105.1 uncultured Collinsella sp. | reverse complement strand
AAGAGCTTCACGGCCTCGGCCTCGGTGGTGCCCAGCACCAGCTCCGGGATGCCCACGGTGCCGTCGGCGTTCACGCGCTCGAGCTCGGCGGGGTCGGCGCTCTGCGGCCGCGACGGCGTCAGCGTCCTCCTTCGGTGCGCCCACCAATGGACATCCCTGATCGAGAGGAAAGCAGCAGGAACAGGATGGTTGGCTGGGCGCTAATTTTCGGCTGGAAAGCGAGTGGTATGATTCGACCTACAGGCTTTCGAATCGAAACGGCGGATTGAGCATGGGAAATGCTGTGATAACGCTCAGGGACTTGATGCCGGTGGCGCACCCCGAGAAAACAAAGGTTAAGTTCAACATGAACGCGGGCGATGTGAACCTGCGCGCGTACGACCTGCTGCTGAGAGACACCTCGACCCCTGAGAGGACCGATAACAGCTCGCGATGGTATGAGATGAACGCATGGAGGAGCGCGACAGGGCAGGCGAACAACAACCTCAACCATGCGGAGTACCTGCTCTCGTTCGCCCAGTACTACATCTACGGGCCCGAGTACTTCATCTTCGGCGGCATGCACAAAGTGGAGAAAGCAGTGCCCGAGGTGCTGGGGGGCGTAGGCTACAAGCTGACACTTCTTCCCGACTATGAGGCCTACATCAAGCGCCTCATCATCAAGCTGAAGAAGCCTATCGGGTGGAACATCTACAACAAGTTCTACGAGAACACGATGCATGACTTCGAGCCCGAGGTGTACGAGTACTCTATGAGCCTGGGCAACGTTGCCTCCTTCCCCGGCTACAAGTATGTGTGCATCGACCACAAAACCCTGCAGGCCGTTATCGCCAGCGTGGGCTCCGACTGGTACTGGGCGCTGGACAACGTGAAGGGCGTCTACTGCATCACCGACACAGCGACGGGGCGGCTCTACGTGGGCTCGGCCTCGGGCGACAGCATGAAGGACGAGGGCGCGGACTTGGGCATCTGGCAGCGCTGGAGCGCCTATGCCAGCCCCGAGGACCCGACGGGCGGCAACAAGGAGTTCAAGGCCATCATGGCAAGGTACGGGGCTGGATACATCGTCAAGAACTTCACCTACTCCATCCTAGAAGTGTGCGACACCAAGATGACCACCGCCGAGGTGTGCGAGCGCGAGAGCCACTGGAAGAACGTGCTGGGCTCGCGCAAGTTCGGCATGAACTGGAACTAGGTGCGCACCATGGGCTTGTCGCGGACGGTGAGGGACTGTGCATACGGCATGGCTGTGGGCGATGCGCTCGGCGTGCCCTACGAGTTCATGCCGCGCGGCAGCTTCACCTGCACCGACATGGTGGGGCATGGCACGCACAACCAGCCCGCGGGCACGTGGAGCGACGACACGTCCATGGCGCTCGCGCTCTGCGACAGCTACCGCGAGCTGGGCGACATCAATTGCGACGACATCCTCGCCAAGTTCCGCAAATGGATAAACGAGGGCGCATACACCGCCGACGGGAACGTTTTCGATTACGGCAATGCCACCAGGCAGGCGCTCGATACGGGTCGCGGGCTCACGAGTGAGTACAGCAAGGGCAACGGTTCGCTCATGCGCTGCCTGCCCATGGTGTTCATGGAGTGCTCCGACTACGACATAAGGGAGGTAAGCGCGATCACCCACGCCACCGACGACTGCTGCCAGGCCTGCGTGGACATGGTCGCCTACGCCCGCGAGGTGCTCTACAGCGGACGCGCCGGCCACGTGAGCGAGGAGAAGGCTGGCGCCAGCGGCGGATACGTGTGGGATACCTACAACGCCGCCATCTGGTGCCTGGAACATACTGACAACTACCGTGACTGCGTGCTGACTGCCGTAAACCTGGGCGACGATACCGACACGACGGCCTGCGTGGCCGGCGGGCTGGCCGGCATCCTGTACGGATACGAGGGCATCCCGGCCGAGTGGATAGAGGCCCTGCGCGGCAAGGACGTGATAGACACCTGCCTGTTCGGCGGGGTTTACGGGGACGACCTGCGCGAGTTTCTCAAGCGATTCGAGGACTCGCTGGACGGTCCAGCCCGCGACTTCTACGGGCTGGACCATGATATGTTCGCCCTGGGTTGGCATATGGACTGCGGCGAGTCCTTTGCCGAGGCGTATCCGCACTCTGGCACATCCGAGGGCCTGCGAGAGGACATAGGCACCATAAACGACGTGGGGCTTCTGGGCAGCGGCGTCTTTTCCCGATGGCGCTACGTCACGCACTGGAAGTACGACGGCACACCCGACGAGGACGACCTGGAGTGGTTCAAGCTGGCGCTCGGAAGGCTGCGCGAGCTGACATCTTTTCAAAGGTGAGCTTGAGCAGGAAAGTAATTTGCAAATTATGAAAAAATGCAGTTCAGGCCGTTAAAAATCGCATGCAAATAAAATAGGCCACTCAATCGAGTGGCCTTGCGTTCACGATGGTGGAGACGAGGGGAATCGAACCCCTGACCTCTTGACTGCCAGTCAAGCGCTCTCCCAGCTGAGCTACGCCCCCGTGACGAGGTAGTACTATAGGGGAAGATCTTCGGAGATGCAAGAAGGAATTTTGGATTGATTATCCACCGTTCCGATAAAACCCTGATGCGATGGCCCCTACTTGTAAAGGTACCCGATGGCGGTGCCGGTGTGGACTTCGATCTTTGCGGTGGATCGAACTATGTTGCTGATGCCTGTGTCGGCTAGTAGGGCTAGGGGGCTGTGGTCTAGTTCCCATTCTAGGCCGTGTTCGCTTAGCTTGGTGTTAGGGGCTATGGCGATGATGGAGAAGGTCTTGCCTTCGGCGCCCTCGATGGTCCATGTTTCGCCTGCGTGAAGGATACGGGCGACTACCTTGTCCTCGGCAATCCAGACAGGGGCTTCCTTGTAGCCCGCGAGCAGCCCCAATACGGAAAGCGCCATATCCGGACGGCCGCCGGTGGCGCAGGTCGCAACCACTTCAGCACCCGGCCAGCGACGACGGACCGAATCGAGCGCCAGCGCCAGATCGGTATAGTCCTTGTACGGGTCGTGGCGCTCAACTTCAAAGTCGGTAGCAGCATCGACCAGCGCGCGGCCGGCGTCACTCACCGTGTCAGCATCCCCCACATAAACGTCGCAGCCCAGTCCCGCGCCCAGCAGCGCATCCAACCCGCGGTCCACGGCGACAACGCGGTCGCACTCCCCCGCTAGCCTACGCAACAGATCCACGCTCGCCACCACGGGCGAGCCGCAGACTACTAATACCTTGCAAGCCACAGCTCTCGCCTATCCCTCAAACGAAAGTACGCGGGCCAGATCCAGGTCCTCATAGCTATCGATAAAAATATCGCAGTTGGCGCGCACGTCGTCGCGCTTCATGCGGCCGTGCGGGTCATAGATGCCCACGCGCTTAAAGCCTACGGTGCCCGAACTCTTAAGGCCAAAGACGGCGTCCTCAAACACCCAAGCGCGCTCAAACTTGCACCCATGGCGCTCCTCCAGGCGGCGCAGCGCCAGCTCGTACACATCGGGGAACTGCTTGGAGCGTCCTGCCTCGCCCGTCGTGGTAACAAATTCCATGTAAGCGTCGAGCCCGGCACCAGCGAGCGCAGACTGCACCAGTTCGGCCGGCGTGGACGTGGCCACGCCCATAGCAATGCCCGCTGCCTTCGCCTGCTCCAAAAAGGCCAGAAGCCCCTCGCGCGGGGGCACCTTGGAGTAGCCTTCAATCAAAATCTCGCCCAGCTCTCGATACAGCTCCTCGCCATTCGCACCAATGCCCCACGTGTCGTGGTAAGCCTGGCACTCGTCCTCCAGCGACAGGTGCTCAAATTGGGCAAAGTCATCCACGGTCAAGTCAATCCCATGGCGGCGCAATAACTCAGGCTGGGCATAGGCCCAGACGGGGGTGCTATTTACCAGCGTGCCATCGCAATCGAAAATTAAAGCAACCTTGGGAGTGGCGGTATGGGGCATAAACGAACCTTTCGATATCAAATGGTAAACATCCTGCTAAAAACGTTTTACCAAACGTCAACCTAACATTCTTGAAACCCTAATTGGTAAAACTGTCAAGAGTTTTATCATCGCAATTCTGTCAGTGGTATAAACATGGCGCTCACCGATTAAACGCCACCGCAAATCCACTTTCGTCCATAAAAGTAACGTACAGGTGTTATCGTAGTTTCTGCCGAAAGTTCCACCGAGCACGCGAGGTGGAACGAATCACTGAAACTTCGCCGTCCCTTCGATTCGTGCAGCTTTGGACCTTTCGCATCTAGTCACCAAGGCAACACGCTGCCGCGTCATGATGGGATCAAACGTGAGCGATACAAAGCTAAAGCCAGCAACCAAAAAGCCCGCTACCCGTAAAGCCGCTCCGCATGCACCGGAGCTCACCAAAGACGATGTCTACCTGTTTGGCATCGGTACGTGGGAGCGCAGCTGGGAAAAGATGGGCGCGCACCCCGACACGCAGAACCGTACGCGCGGCTGGCGTTTTTGCGTTTGGGCACCCGATGTAAAAAGCGTACACGTCATTGGTGAATTTAACGATTGGGATGAAGAAGCCGACCCGCTGGTGCCCGTGCATACGAGCGCTATTTGGGAAGGCTTTATTCCTGGAGCAGAGCAAGGCCAGCTCTATAAATACCTCATCGAGACCAACGAGGGCGAAAAACTCTACAAGGCCGATCCGTATGCCTTTAAGGCCGAGTGCCCTCCTGGTACCGCCAGCGTGCTGTGGACCCTCGATGGCTACAAGTGGAACGACGCCGCGTGGCTCAAGCGCCGCGCCGGCCACAACCACATGTCGCAGCCGCTCAATATCTACGAAGTTCATATTGGCTCGTGGAAGCGCCACGGTGACGCGCCGCAGGACGAGCCGGACGAGTACGGCAACTACCCCGGCCCCATGGACCCCTTCCCCGCGCAGCGCGGCGAGTTCTACACCTACGACGACCTGTCGGTGGAGCTCGTGGACTACGTGCACAACATGGGCTACACGCATATCGAGGTCATGCCGCTTATGGAACATCCCTTCGATGGCTCCTGGGGCTACCAGACGACCGGCTACTTTGCCGCCACGTCGCGCTACGGCAACCCGCAGCAGCTCATGCACTTTATCGATGCGTGCCACGAAGCGGGCATCGGCGTGATCATGGACTGGGTGCCCGGCGGTTTTTGCGCCGACGCCCACGGCCTTGCCACCTTTAACGGCCACATGCTGTTTGAGCACGAGATTCACCCCAACTGGGGCACGCACAAGTTTGACTTCGCTCGCGGCGAGGTCCGCTCCTTCTTGGTCTCCAACGTGCTGTACTGGCTCGAGAACTTCCACGTGGACGGCATACGCATGGACGGCGTGTCCAGCATGCTGTACCTCAACTTTGGCATTGACGATCCTGGCCAAAAGAAGTTCAACAAGTACGGTACCGAGGAGGATCTGGACGCCAGCGCGTTTATCCGCCAGGTCAACTGTGCCGTGGAGGCGCACTACCCCGACGTGATGATGATGGCCGAGGAGTCCACTGCGTGGCCGCTCGTGACCTATCCGCCGCAGGATGGCGGCTTGGGCTTCCACTACAAGTGGGACATGGGCTGGATGAATGACACCCTGCACTACATGCAGACCGATTTTCCGTGGCGCCCCGGCAACCACGGGCTGCTCACGTTCTCCATCATGTACGCCTTTACCGAGAACTTTATTTGCCCGCTGAGCCACGACGAGGTCGTGCACGGCAAGTGCTCGCTCATCGGCCGCATGCCGGGCGACTGGTGGCGCCAGTTTGCCGGCCTGCGCACGCTAGCTTTCTACCAAATGACGCACCCCGGTGCCAAGCTCAACTTTATGGGCAACGAGATCGGCCAGTTTATTGAGTGGCGCTACTACGAGTCCATCCAGTGGTTCCTGACCGAGGAGTACGAGACCCACCGTCATCATCAGGCGTTTATCAAGGCTCTCAACCACCTGTACACCGCCGAGCCCGCCCTGTACGAGCGCGGCTACACCGACGACGGCTTTACCTGGATCGACGCGGACAACTCCAAGCAGTCCATCGTGAGCTTTGTGCGCCAGGGCGAGGACGTCGATGACGACCTGGTAATCCTAATCAACTTTGATCCGGCGAGCTACGAGAGCTTCCGCGTGGGTGTGCCGCGCGAGGGTGACTGGGAGGTCATCTTCGATTCCGACCGTCCCGAGTTCGGTGGCAGCGGATACGCCGGTGAGGAGCCCTACACATGCTCGAGCGAGCCCTATCCCTGGAATGGGCAGATGGACTCCATCGAGATGAAGGTGCCCGGCCTGGCAGGTGTGGTGCTTAAGCGCCGCGGTCCCAGCAGCTATAAGCCGCCCGTGGTCGAGGAGCCCAAGAAGGCGACGCGCAAACGTACGTCCTCGGTGAAGCCCAAGGCCGCGGCCGCCAAGAAGGCTCCGGCTAAGGCGAAGGCCGCCAAGCCCGCTGCCAAGGCTTCGGCCAAGTCCACCACGGCCAAGAAGGCTGACACCAAAAAGACTACTTCCAAGGCCAAGGCAGCTGCTGTTAGGACTTCTGCCAAGAAAGCGTAACAAAGTCGTTACCTTTGCATTTGCCCGCCCCGCTGGGGCGTAGGATAAAAGTCATAACCGTTCCGGGAGAAACATCCCCGGGGGAAAGGAACGTATGAATAAGATCTTCGACAACAAGCAGGAGTTTACCGAGCTCTATCGCGATGCCGTCATGAGCATCAGCGGCAAGAGCGTCGAGGCCGCCAGCGACCTCGACCGCTTTAACGCCCTGGCCAAGCTCGTGGCCGAGAAGGCCCGCACCGTTGCCACCAAGAGCGACGCCCGTGCGGTGTCCGAGGGCAAGAAGCGCGTGTATTACTTCTCGATCGAGTTTTTGATCGGCCGCCTGCTTGACAACTACCTGCTCAACTTTGGTGTACGCGACATGGTCGCCGAGGCACTCGACGACATGGGCTTTGACCTGTCCGTCATCGAGAACCAGGAACCCGATCCGGCGCTGGGCAACGGTGGCCTGGGACGTCTGGCCGCGTGCTTCCTGGATTCGATGGCAGCCGAGGGCATTGCCGGCTACGGCAACGGTATGCGCTACCGCTACGGCCTGTTTAAGCAGGAGATCGTCAACGGCAGCCAGGTCGAGGCCACCGACGAGTGGCTCACCCACGGCTATCCCTGGGAGGTCCGTCGTCAGGACAAGGCCGTGACCATTAAGTTTGGCGGCCGCGTCGAGGGCTTTGAGGAGAACGGCCGCACGATCTACCGCACGGTGGACACGCAGGACATCCTGGCCGTCCCTTATGACATCCCCGTCGTGGGCTATGCCGGCGAGACCGTCAACAAGCTGCGTGTATGGGCTGCCGAGCCGGTCGAGGAGCACTTCGATCTGGAGGCCTTCAACCGCGGCGACTATGCCCTGGCCGATGCCGAGCGCGCCGACGCTGAGGCCATCAGCGCCATCCTCTACCCCAACGACGCCGGCGAGCACGGCCGTCTGCTGCGCCTGAAGCAGGAATACCTGTTTGTTTCGGCTGGCATCTACAGCCTGCTCGACACCTTTGAGAAGGAGCACGGCGCGAACTGGGAACTGCTGCCGCAATTTGTGGCCATCCACACCAACGATACCCACCCCGCCATGTGCGGCCCCGAGCTCATGCGTATCCTCATCGACGAGAAGAAGCTCGAGTGGGATGACGCCTGGAACATCGTGACGCAGGTCGTGAGCTACACCAACCACACCATCCTGCCCGAGGCTCTGGAGAAGTGGCCCATCGGCACGTTCTCCAAGCTCCTCCCCCGCGTGTACCAGGTCATCGACGAGATCAGCCGTCGTTGGCACGAGTCGTTCGACACCACGCAGGAGGGCTGGCAGGAGCGTCTGCGTCAGACCGCCATCCTGTGGGACGGCGAGATTCGCATGGCCAACCTGTCCGTGATCTGCAGCCACAGCGTCAACGGCGTGGCAAAGATCCACTCCGACATCATCAAGAACATCGTGCTCAAGGACTTCTATGCCCTGACGCCCGAGAAGTTCAACAACAAGACCAACGGCATCTCGCACCGTCGCTTCTTTGCCGAGGCCAACCCCACCTATGCCAAGCTCGTGACCGAGGCCATTGGCGATGGCTGGCTGAAGGACGCCTTTGAGCTGGAGAAACTCAAGGAGTTCCAAAACGACACCGAGTTCCTGAAGGCCGTGGGTGCCTCTAAGCGCGCCAATAAGGAGCGTCTTGCCGCCTACGTTAAGGCCGAGACTGGTCTGGTCATCGACCCCAACACCGTCTTCGACGTTCAGGTAAAGCGCTTCCATGCCTACAAGCGCCAGCTCATGAACATCATGAAGGTGATGGACATCTACAACCGTCGTATCGCCAACCCCAACTTCCACGTGACGCCGACGACCTTTATCTTTAGTGGCAAGGCTGCCTCGAGCTACACCTTCGCCAAGGAGACCATCCGCCTGATCAACTCTGTCGCCGACGTCATCAACAACGACCCGCGCGTCAACGAGGTCATGAAGGTCTGCTTTATCCCCAACTTCCGTGTGAGCAACGCACAGCTCATCTACCCCGCCGCCGAGATCTCGGAGCAGATCTCCACGGCCGGCAAGGAGGCCTCGGGCACGTCCAACATGAAGCTCATGATGAATGGTGCCATTACGCTGGGCACCCTCGACGGCGCCAACATCGAGATTGCCGACCTGGCCGGTCGCGAGAACGAGGCCATCTTTGGCTTGACCGCCCCCGAGGTTGAGCAGCTCTGGGCATCCAACAGCTACTTTGCGTGGGATACCCTCAACGGCGACCGCGAGCGCCTGGGCCGCGTGATGGACGAGCTCAAGGACAACACCTTTGCGGGTCTTTCGGGCAACTTCGAGAGCATCTACAACGAGCTCATGAATAACAACGACCCCGACCTGGTCATGGCCGACTTCCGCAGTTACGTGGATGCATGGGAGAAGCTCACGGGCAGCTACGGCGACCAGGAGACCTGGAACCGCAAGGCCCTGCTCAACACCGCCTCGAGCGGCTGGTTCTCGAGCGACCGCACCATTCGCGAGTACCGCGACGAGATTTGGCACGCTTAAAGGCCGCAAGCTCACCTATGCCAGCACGGCATTACTCGACGGGCGTGACGTTGCGCCGCGTCCGTCGCTAATGGGTTTAGGAACATCGATGACAGAAGGAGAAATCGATGAGTAAGAAAGAATGCATCGCGATGCTCCTCGCAGGAGGACAGGGCAGCCGATTGGGGGCACTCACCCAAAAGATCGCTAAGCCCGCGGTTAGCTTTGGTGGCAAGTTCCGCATTATCGACTTTTCACTCTCCAACTGCTCCAACTCGGGCATCGACACGGTAGGCGTTCTAACGCAGTATCGCCCCTACTTGCTGCATGCCTACGTGGGATCCGGCGAAGCGTGGGATTTGGACAGCCGCGACGGCGGTGTGTCGATCCTGCCTCCGTACGAGACGCAGACCGGTGGCGCCTGGTATGCGGGCACGGCCGACGCCATTACGCAGAACCTCGACTACATCAAGGCCAACGACCCCAAGTACGTCTTGATTCTTTCGGGCGATCATCTGTATCGCATGGACTACCGCAAGATGCTCAAGACGCACATTGAGAACAACGCCGACCTCACGGTGAGTGTTATGCCCGTACCGTGGGAGGAGGCCAGCCGCTTTGGCATCCTGACCACCGACCCCGAGGACGGCCGCATCACCAAGTTCACCGAGAAGCCCGAGAAGCCCGATTCGAACCTCGCGTCCATGGGCATCTACATCTTCTCGGCCGACGTGCTGATCGAGGCACTCGAGGAGGACGCTCTGGACCAGCGCTCGAGCCACGACTTTGGCAAAGACATCATCCCCAAGCTGCTCGGCGAGAACAAGCGTCTGTACAGCTACGAGTTCCACGGCTTTTGGAAGGACGTCGGCACCATCGCCAGCTTCCATGAGACCTCGATGGACCTGCTGGGCAACAACCCCGAGTTCGATCTGTTTGACAAGAACTTCCCCATCATGTCCAACATCACAACGCGTCCGCCACACTACATTGGCCCGGACGGCCGCCTGGACGACTGCCTGGTCTCCAACGGCTGCAAGATCTACGGCACCGCTCGCCACTCGATCATCTCGACCGATGTCATCATCGAGGAGCGCGCCGTGGTCGAGGACTCCGTGCTGCTGCCGGGTGCGCACGTTAAGAGCGGCGCGCACATCTGCCGCGCTATTTTGGGCGAGAACTCCACGGTCGAAGAGGGCGTGAAGCTCGGCTCTGTCGATACCACCAAGGATACGGCCGTCGTTGGAAATGACGTCGTTATCGGGAAGGGGGAATGATCCGATGATCAATCGCAAGGCCATCGGTTATATCACCGCTAACTACTCTTCGACCTACGGCAGCGTGCTGCTCAAGGACCGCCCTATCGCGTCCGTCCCGTTTTTGGGCCGCTACCGCCTGATCGACTTTCCGCTGTCCAACATGATGAATGCCGGCATTAAGACCGTCGGCGTCGTCATGCCGGGCAACTACCGCTCGCTGATCGACCACGTGGGCTCAGGCAAGGACTGGGGCCTGGACCGTAAGAAGGGCGGCCTTTTCATGGTGCCTGGCAACGCGTATGGCACCACCAAGGGCGGAATGCGCTTCTTGCTGCGCGACATCATCTCCAACAAGACGCTGTTCCAGCGCTCAGACAAGCCCTATGTTGTGATGATGGGCACCAACATCATCTTTAACATGGACCTCAACACCATCATCGATGCGCACGAGTACTCCGGTGCCCAGATGACCGTGGTGTACTGCAAGGCCACGCGCAACGTCGATGACGAGACCAAGCTGCAGATCAACGAGAACGGCCGCCTGACGGGCGTGAGCGCCGGCGTCGTGTACGGCGATAACGCCTCTATGGACTGCTGCATCGTCAACCGCGAGACGCTGCTCGAGATCATCGACCACTACCAGGCTGCCGACTATCTGGACCTGCTCGAGGCACTCCAGGGCGACTTTGGCAATATTGACGTGTGCAGCTACGAGTACAAGGGCGAGGTCGTGGGCGTGTTTAGCGAGAAGTCGCTGTATCGCCGCAGCATGGACCTGCTCGACCAGACCGTGGCCGACCAACTCTTTGACCCCGAGCGCCCGATCCTGACCAAGGCTCACGACGTGCCGCCTTCGCGCTATGCGACCGGCAGCCACGCGTGCAACTCGATCATCTCGGCCGGCTGCATCATCAAGGGCACCGTGCGCAACTCGATCCTGTCGCGCGGCGTCGTGGTCGAGGAGGGCGCCTCGGTGACCAACTCGATCATCAACCAGAGCTGCATCATCAAGAGCGGCGCCCGTGTTGAGAATGCTATCCTGGACAAGAACAACGTGGTTCCCACCAACACCGAGCTTCGCGGCACGCCCGAGAACATCCTGGTGCTGGGAAAGGCTCCGTTAACTTCCGACACCACCATCGTACGTTAACGTTGGCACCGCAACATCACTCGTAACATGTGAATAGCCGCCCGGTTAGCGCCAGGCGGCTATTCTCGAATAACAACATGGGAGACAATATGGCTGATTCCAGCAAAAAGATGCAGATCGTGTTTGCCTCGGCCGAGTGCGCGCCGTTTGTTAAGACCGGTGGCCTGGGCGACGTGGCGGGCTCGCTGCCTGCGGCGCTTGTGCGCGCCGGCGCCGAGGTTATCGTGATGGTGCCCAAGTACGCAACCATCAAGGACGAGTACAAGGCGCAGATGGAGCACTTCTCCGACTTTTACGTGAGCCTAGGCTGGCGCAATGAGTACTGCGGACTCGAGAAGCTCGAGCGCGACGGCGTCACCTATATGTTTATCGACAACGAGCGCTACTTTGCGCGTGACTATCCGTATGGCTTCTTTGACGACGGCGAGCGTTTTGCGTTCTTCTCCAAGGCCATCACCGAGAGCCTGCAGCACCTGCCCGAGGGCTTTGAGTGTGACATCTTGCACTGCAACGACTGGCAGACGGCGCTGGCACCCGTGTTCCTGCGCGAGTTCTACCAGGGCCTGCCGCTGTACGACCGCGTCAAGACCGTGTTCTCGATCCACAACGTGGCGTTCCAGGGCCAGTTTAGCGACACCGTGATGGAGGACATCCTGGGTGTGGCACATATTCCCGCGGCCGCCTCGCAGCTGCGTTGCGACGCCTGCAGCGTCAACTACATGCTGGGCGCGCTGCGCTATGCCGACGCCATCACCACGGTAAGCCCCACCTATGCCAACGAAATCCAGACGCCCGAGTTTGGCGAGGGCCTTGACGGCGTGCTGCGCGAGCGTTCGTACGCGCTGCAGGGCATCCTCAACGGCATTGATGTGGCAGGCTTTGACCCGGCGACCGACAAGCGCATTGCCGCCAACTACACGGTCGAAGACCGTTCCGGCAAGGCCGTGTGCAAGGCCAAACTGCAGGAGGAGCTGGGGCTCGAGGTTCGCGACGACCGCCCGCTCATGGTAATGGTCACGCGCCTGACGCGCCAAAAGGGCATGGACTTGGTCATGTACGCGCTCGACCGCATTCTGGCCGGCGGCGTGCAGGTGGCCGTGCTAGGCACCGGCGACCGCGACTACGAGGACGGACTGCGCTACTTCCAGGACAAGTACCCCGGCACCATGGCCGCACGCATCGAATTCGATCCAGCGCTGTCGCAGCGAATGTATGCCGCCGCCGACATGTTCCTGATGCCGTCGAAGTTTGAGCCCTGCGGCCTGTCACAGATCATCGCCATGCGTTACGGCACCCTGCCCATCGTGCGCGAAACCGGCGGCCTCAAGGACACCGTGCAGCCGTATAACGAGTTTACCGGCGAGGGCACGGGATTCTCGTTTAGCAACTTTAACGGCGACGAGATGGGCGACGCGGTGTTCCGCGCGGCGCGCCTGTTCTGGGATAACCGCGATGCTTGGAACCAACTGGTCACGCAAGCCATGAGCCAGGACTTTAGCTGGACGCGTTCGGCCGATAAGTATCTGGACCTGTACTTCTTTATGCATCCGGAGATTGAGCGCCCGGTGGCCGCCGTTGAGGCTGCGGCCGTGGAGCCTGAGGCTGTTGAGGAACCCAAGGCCGAAGAGAAGCCGGTTGAAGCTGAGCCCGTTAAGGCCAAACCCGAGGTGAAGGTCGAGGCTACTCCCGAGCCCGAACCCGAGGTGAAACCCGCTGCGAAGCCTGCGGCAAAGAAGACCACGACTCGTAAGACGACGGCCAAGAAGGCCACTACGACTAAGGCGGCGGCAACCAAGACCACCGCTGCCAAGACAACGACCACGCGCAAGCGCACCACCGCAGCTGCCAAGAAGGCCGCCGAAGTCGAGGCTGCTCCCGAGGTAAAGGCTGAAGCCGCCGCCGAGGCCAAGCCGGCCGTCAAGGCACCGGCCAAGAGCACTGCCAAGAAGTCGACCGCGACCGCCAAGAAGGCAACGGCAGCCAAGAAGACCACGGCAAGCAAGTCGACGACCACGAAAGCCGCCTCGACCAAGGCAGCCGCAAAGCCGGCCGCCAAAGTCGAGGAGACGCCCGCCGAGTCCAAGGCCGAGGCAACCGTCGAGGCAAAGCCGACCGCCAAGACCACCACGCGCAAGCGCGCAACGACGACGGTCAAGAAGACCACGACCAAGGCTGCTGCTCCCAAAGCGGAGACTAAGGTCAAGGCCAAGCCCGCTGCCGCCAAAGAGGAGCCCAAGGCCGAGGTAAAGGCTAAGCCCGAGCCCGCCAAGGAGACCCCGGTCTCCCCCGCCGCCACAACCGAGAAAAAGGCGCCGACCAAGAAGACGTCCGTCCGCAAGGCAACGGCCACCCGCAAGCGCCGCTAGCCCACAGACGATCCAAAACCTCATCAAACTATAAGTAAGGGGCGCTCCAACCGGGTGCCCCTTCTCTGTAGATAGTTGGTAAAACGATTTTCTAGGACAACCGTTCGCCGATGGTAAACGGATGTTGTTTATACACCCTGTGTACAACAGATATACTTACAACTTGTGCGTAAAGCCCATGGCTCGCAGGCCATGATTCTATTGAACTGGACCGTACTATGAGATTGATACACAACAGCCGTCTGCCGCAGTTTCGCACTCCGTTTGGCGCTGTGTCCACAGGAACTACCCTTTCGCTCTCCGTGATTCTGGAGGATGCCGACCCCAACCAGGCAACGCTTACGCTGCGCACCTGGGTCGATGAGATCGGTGAGTCTCGGTATCCCATGACGCACGAGGGCGACGGTATATTTAGCGTAGAGCTTGAGTGCACCGAGCCCTGTCTTATCTGGTACAGCTTTATCTGCAATATCGAGGGCCAGCCCGAGGTTCGCCTGGGCGCACCGCAGGGCCACACCGGCGGCGAGGGCGTAACCTATAACTACGCCGAGGTGCCGTCGTTCCAGATTACCGTCTACAAGCACCGCGAAGTTCGACCCGAGTGGTACGAGCAGGGCATGGTCTACCAGATCTTCCCCGATCGCTACGCCCGCGACGAGCACTGGCGCGAGCGCACGCTGGCTCAGGTCGAAAAGCCGCGCAACGGAATCCAGCGCCGCATGGTCGAGGACTGGAACGAGCCGCCCGTATACGAGCGCGTCGAGGACGGTTCCATCAAGACCTGGGACTTTTACGGCGGATCGCTCAAGGGCATCCAAGAAGACCTGCCTCGCATCGCCGAACTGGGCTTTACAGCCATCTATCTCAACCCCATTTTCGAAGCAGCGAGCAACCACCGCTACGACACGGCCGATTACAGCAAGATCGACCCGATCCTGGGCACCGAGCAGGACTTTACCGAGCTGTGTCAGGCGGCCGAAAAGCTCGGCATTTCCATCATCCTGGACGGTGTGTTCAACCACACGGGCGACGATTCGATCTACTTCAACCGCTACGGCAACTACCCCGGCGTGGGCGCGTGGCAGAGCGAGGATTCGCCGTGGCGCGATGCGTTTTATTTCCACGAGGACGGCTCGTACGACTGCTGGTGGGGCGTGGGCAATATGCCCGCCATCAATGAGAGCTCCGAGCTGGTGCGCGAGCGGCTCCTGGGCAAGGACGGTATCATACGCAAATGGCTGCGCGCCGGCGCTCACGGCTGGCGCCTCGATGTGGCCGACGAACTTTCCGATGACTTCCTGGCCGAGATCAAAAAGGCCGTGCTCGCCGAGAAGCCAGACGCGCTGCTGCTCGGCGAGGTCTGGGAAGACGCCTCCAACAAGATCAGCTATGGCCACCTTCGCCGTTACCTGCAGGGATCCGAGCTTGACTCGGCTATGGATTATCCCTTCCGCGACATGGTCATCGGCTTTTTGATGGGCTATAAGAACGCCTACCAGGCAGCCGAGAATATCGAGACCCTGCGCGAGAATTATCCGCGCGAGGCACTGGCCTGCGCGCTCAATCTGCTGTCGAGCCACGACCGCCCGCGCATCATCTCGGTGCTCGGCGGCGGCCCCGACGAGTCGCAGCTGCCCGAGAGCGAGCGCAGCAAATGGCGCCTGGACGAGAACTCCATGGGCCTAGCCAAGAGCCGCTTTTGGCTTGCAACGCTCATGCAGATGACGTTCCCCGGTGTGCCTTCGATTTACTATGGCGACGAGTACGGCCTTGAGGGCCTGACCGACCCGGGCAATCGCCGCACGCTTCCTATGAAGGAAGACCTGCACGACTTCGATACACTCGCCATCCTCAAAAACGCATCGGCCGTGCGCCGCGCCCTGCCGTTTATGGTTGACGGCGAGATCAAGGCGTTCGCGCTCAACGACGAGGTGCTTGCCTATACGCGCACCGGTAAAGACGGTGAGGCCGCGACGGTTATCATCAACCGCAGTCTGCGCAATTCGCACTGCGTGACGATCCCGGCGCTTGGCGAATGTGCGAGCGACGTGATTAGCGGCCACGAGTGCGAAATCCACAACGGTACCGTCACACTCGATTTGTATCCGCTGGGGTCGTCGATCATCTATCACCACGCCGAGCAGCGTCTGCAAGAACCGCTCGATCACGGCGCGGGCGTCGTGTGCCACATCACCTCGGTACCGACTGACGATGGCAAGCCGGGCACGATTGGTGCCCCCACGCGTCGTTTTATCGACCATCTGGCCGCTATGGGCATGCGCTACTGGCAAGTCCTGCCCGTCAACCCGACGGATTTCTTCCGCTCCCCCTATGCCGGGCCCTCGGCTTTTGCGGGCAATATCGACCTACTGCCCGAGAGTCACGAGGAGCTGGCCGTCGACTTTGCTGTCTGGAAGGCCCGCGGCGGCGAGGATGCCGATCCGCTGTACACGGCGTTTAAACATCGCAATGCCGATTGGCTCGAGAAGTACTGCGTCTATATGGCCGTTAAGAAGTACTTTGAGGGCGAGTCGCGTCACGATTGGCCGGCAGATGTCGCGCGCTACAACGAGCATCTGATCGACGACAAGCGCTTCCACGACGAGGCCGAGCTTCAGGCGTACATGCAGTACCGCTTTGACCTGGCTTGGTGCGAGCTCATGAACTATGCGCACAAGAAAGGCATCGAGGTCATCGGCGATATTCCCATGTACGTGTCCGACGATTCGGCCGATGCGTGGAGCGAGCCCGAGAACTTCTGGCTGTCCGATACCGGCAAGGCAGTCGAGATCTCCGGTGCGCCGCCCGACAACTTTGCGCCCGAGGGCCAGGTGTGGGGCAACCCGACGTTCCGCTGGGACCACATGAAGCAGAATGGCTATAGCTGGTGGATGGATCGCCTGCGTCGTGCGTTTTCGCTCTACGACCGCGTGCGCCTGGATCACTTCCTGGGCTTCCACAGCTACTTTAGTATCCCCGCGGGCAAGGCCTGCGCCGACGGTCGCTGGCTGGCGGGACCGGGCAAGGACCTGTTCCAGACCGCCTACGACGAGCTGGGTCCGCTCAACTTTATCGCCGAGGACCTGGGCTATTTGACGCCCGGTGTTCGCGCCATGGCTTCGACCTGCGGCTTCCCCGGCATGGACGTGCTGGAGTTTAGCGACTACGACGTTCGTTGCGGTGTGCATCCCACGCCTGGCAAGATCCTGTACACCTCGACGCACGATACATCGACGCTGGCCGGTTGGTGCACGCACTCCTTTACAGGCGGCGATGAACCGAGCGGTGTTGAGGTGGCGGCTAAGCTGATGAGCGACGCGCTGGCAAGCGACGCTCCCCTGGTGATGATGCCGCTGCAGGATATCCTGGGGCTTGGCGACGAATCGCGCATGAACGTACCGGGCGTGGCCACGGGCAACTGGACCTGGCAGGCTGACGAGGCCGACGTTGCGGTCGCCGAGGGCAAAACTGCAACGCTCCTGCGCAACACCCATAGATTCTGGGGCGAAGCGTGATAAAACGCCCGATATAGGGTACAGTTACAGACGTTTGAATTTTTGCGGGCAGAGCGATCTGCCCGCTTTGTGCTGAAAAGGAAGTATTATGGCACGCTACGATTACAAGTGCTCGAGCTGCGGCAACGTGTTTGAGGTTGAGCACCCCATGTCCGAGAGTCCCGAGGTCGTGTGCCCCAGCTGCGGCGCTCCAGCCGCCAAGACGTTTTCGGCCAGCGGTATTAAGTTCGAAGGCAGCGGTTTCTACAACACAGACCAGCGTAACGGCGGCTCCAGCACCAACGCCACCAGCGGTTGCTGTGCCAACTGCCCGCACAACCACTAGAAACCAAACAGCCCCGCGACCGACACCGATCGCGGGGCTGTTTCTTTGTGCTACAGGTGACTCTATGAGTTGCGGTGAAATAAGGACTGTTTGGCGGGTAGAAGCCGCTATTCAATCCCTATTTCACCGCAACTTAGTAGTTACATGCGAACTAGTCTGGCACAGAAGTGACCGTCGTAGGAGTCGGCGTTTACGGGGACGCTCTGGAAGAGGCCTCGATCGTTTTGGCGGACGGCTACCAGCTTCTTGGCCTGCTCGAAATCGGGCAGTTGCAGAATCTGTGCCTCGGAAAGCGGTGCCACGCTAAAGCCTTCGCCCTCAGGCGAAGCAAGAAACGCGTCCACGACCTGCGAGTTCTCTTCATCAAAGACCGAGCAGGTGGCATAGATAAGTTCACCGCCAGCAGCCACGCGCGCGGCTGCTTCCTTGAGCATCGTCAGCTGCAGCTTGGGCAGATCAGTCGTAACGTCCTTCTCGGTCAGGCGCCACGGAATCTCGGGATGACGGCGTATGGTGCCGGTGCCCGAGCACGGGGCATCGATAAACACCGTATCGAACAGGGCGGGATCGCCGAGCATGGCGTCAAACGACGTCAGCACCTCGTCGAGCTCGCAGGCATCGCCCGAGACGGTACGAACACCCGTAATACCCGCCTTATGCAGGCGCGCGAGATTCTGATCACATTTACGATCATGCAGGTCGAGCGCGGTATGCTGACGCTCGTACCCGGCACGTTTGGCCTGGCACATCATCACATAGGTCTTGGTGCCGCGACCGGCACCAATCTCCAGGCAACGCCCGGGACGCGTCGCCGCAGTGGCGATGAGCTGGGCGTTAAGGTCCGAGGCTACGGCAGCAGCACGCTCAAAAACGCCCGACGCAACGGTGACCTGCGCATCGACCGGCGCATGGCAGCCCGGAAACACGGGTGCCACAAGCTGCGAAATGTAAGGATCCGGCTTGGTCGCATAGGCGTTCTCGTGCAAAGCCAGCGGCGCAGGTGCCAAGTTGCCGGCAAAGTTAAGCGCGCCCTCAGGCGTGTCAAACGATGCCATAATGCGAGCACAAAGCCAACGCGGCAGGCCCATCAGGCGCGACAGACGCACCAGACGGCGCTCGGACTCATCGGCATCCGCCGCAGTGGCAAAATCCTCGACGTTGTCCGCAACCTTATGCAGCACGGCGTTCGCCAGGCCGGCGGCAGACTTAGCACCGCTTCGCACGAGCTCAACGCCCTGACTCACCGCAACGCGACCCGGCGTATGCAGATAGAGCATCTCGAAGGCCGAGATACGAAGTGCCATGCGCACACGAGGCGCGACCTTTTTAGGCTTATCGAGAAACTGGTCGAGCAGCTCATCCAAAATGCCCTGGGTGGCTGCAACGCCAAGTGCCAAACGAGCCGCAAAAGCAGAATCGCGCTGGTCAATGGCCTTGGCCGAAGCACGGGACGAGAGCACGTCGCGCGCGTACATACCGCGGCGATCGGCCTCCATCAACACATCGAGCGCAAGCTTGCGCGCGGGAGACAGCTTACTCACGACAAAACACCCCACGTCAGATCGGCACCCTGGAGGCCGGCAGCCCAGGCGGAAGCAGCCATAGCGCGCTTGCCATCGGGCTTAACCTCGAGCAGTTCGACCGCACCATCGGACAGGCCCAGGTAGACGCGCTTGGCCTGAACGGCGACGAGTCCCTCGCCAAGCGACACATCTGCCGGTGCTGCATCGAGCACGCGAACGGTCTTGCCGGCAATCACGCAGCGAGCGGGAGCGGTATCGGACGAGGCAAGCACATGACGCACGCAATCAAGCGCCGCCATCTGAGGATCCAGACGCATCTCCTGCTTAGAAATCTTGGCGGCATGGGTAACAAGCGACTCATCCTGTTCAGCCCACACGGCGGTACCATCGGCAAGCGAAGGAAGCGTATCGGCAAGCAGCTTGCCACTAAGCTCAGCGAGCTCCATGGTCAGCGCCTCGGCATGCTTACCGGCAACCGACGTGGAAGCCTGAGCACAATAAGCACCAGTATCCACGCCATGTCCAATGCGCATGATAGAAACGCCAGCAACCTCGTCACCAGCAAGAATGGCACGCTGAATAGGAGCAGCGCCACGCCAACGCGGCAGCAGAGAAGCATGAACATTCACAATACCAAGCGGTGCCATATGCAGCACCTCATCGGGCAAAATGCAGCCATAGGCAGCCACACAGAAAATATCAGCCTGCGCAGCCTGGAGCGCCTCAACAACCTCAGGCGTCATACGATTAGCCTCCACAACCGGCAGTCCAAGCTCAAGTGCCTTGGCCTTAACAGGAGAAGGCTCGAGCTTCTTGCCGCGCCCGCGAACAGCATCGGGACGAGTAACAACAAGCGCAATCTCATTCCCAGCCTCGACGAGCGAAGTCAACGAAGGCACAGCAAAATCAGGCGTACCCATAAATACAATACGCATAAAACAATGTCTCCCCTCAAACCGAGCCGAGACGGCTACAAATAACAGCGGAAAGCCAAGTCACCAGCCCATCCGCAATAACATTTCAACAAGAACAAATATACCCAAAACCAAAGAAAGAGCCGCAATAAAAGCAGCTCCCTCTCAACAAAGACTATCAGCGAAGACGCCCCTCCCTGGCCCGATGGCACCCGGGCGAACCGAGCCAGAACAACGCAGTCCCCGGTGCTGAGCGCACACATATCGTCCCGCGCGCAGTTTCGCAGCAAAGCGAGAATGTTTGAGCACGGGATGATATGTGGGCGCTCAGCACCGGGGACGG
>CABQLM010000036.1 GCA_902465105.1 uncultured Collinsella sp. | reverse complement strand
CCGGCTGCCGAGCGCGAGCGCATCCATACACAGCTGCAGTCCGGTGAGATCGATGTTCTCTTTGGCACCCATGCGGTGTTGTCGGATAGCGTGACGTTTAAGCATCTTTCGCTCGTCGTCATTGACGAGCAACATCGGTTTGGTGTGGGACAGCGCAGTGCCCTGCGTGCCAAGGGCCCGGGTGCGGACTTGCTCGTTATGACGGCGACGCCCATCCCGCGCACGTTGGCGCTCTCGGTCTACGGCGACCTGGACACGTCCATCATTCGTCATCGCCCCGTTCCCGGAGCCGGCGTCTCGACGCGCGTGCTCACCGAGTCGAGCCGCGACCTGGCGTACGGCGCTATTCGCGAGGCGCATGCCCAAGGCCAGCAGGCTTACGTGATCTGCCCGCTTGTTGAGCCGAGCGACTCCGCGGACGATTTGGAAGACGTCCCCGGCATCGCTCGCGATGAAGAAGGTCGCGTGACGGTGCCCGTGCCGTTGCATGACACCGCGAGCGAGCTCGACCGTTTGCGTTTGATACTGCCGGGGCTTACCGTCGAGCGTCTTCACGGCCGTATGCCGGCGGGGGAGAAGGACCGCGTGATCGACGCTTTTAAGCACGGGGAGATCGACGTGCTTGTCTCGACCACGGTGGTCGAGGTGGGCGTCGACGTGCCCAACGCCACCGTCATGGTTATCGAGAACGGCGAGCGTTTTGGACTGGCGGCCCTGCATCAGCTGCGTGGCCGCGTAGGCCGTGGCAGCGTTTCGGGCACGTGCCTGGTCATGACGCATTCCAAGGGCAACGGCGGTGTGTCTGTTGCGCAAGACCGCCTGCAGGCGCTCGAAAAGACCTCGGACGGCTTTACGCTCGCCCAGATGGACCTGCGTCTGCGCCATGAGGGCGAAATCCTGGGCTACCGTCAGCATGGCGGCGTGACTCTGCGCTTTGTGGACCTGGACGCTGACGAGGAGCTTATCGAATGGGCCCATTTGGACGCAATCGAGCTCTTGCGGTATGCTTGCAACCTTGACTCCGTGGCGACGCGCCCCTTGCGCGATGCGGTCGCCACGCGCTATCGACACATCTTTAAGGAGGTCAGCGGAGGATGAGAATCATCGGCGGTGAATGGCGTGGCCGCAAGATCGAAGAACCGCGTGGTCGCGATGTCACCCGCCCCACGACCGACCGCGTGCGCGAGGCATGCGCTTCTATGGTTATGTCGGCGTTCGAGTTCGATTTGGATGAGGTCCGCGTGTTGGACGCCTTTGGTGGTTCGGGCGCCTTTGGCATCGAGATGCTCTCGCGCGGTGTCCGTTCACTCACGACGTTTGAGATTGATCGCAATGCCGCCCGTCTAATTACCAAGAACATTGAGTCGCTGTGCCGCGACCGTTCGCGCTGGCGTGTCATTATGGGCGATATGCTGTCGAGCGCCTCGCGCGGCCGCGTGCCGGGCGGTCCCTTTGACCTGGTCTTGCTCGATCCGCCCTATGCCTTTGGTGCCGAGCCGGTCGAGGAGCTGCTGCAGAACCTGGCCCAGCAGGGCCTGCTGGCACCGAGGGCCTATGTGCTGTTCGAGCACGCCACAAGTAATGCGGGCGCTCATCCTGCCGGCTTTGAGACGGTGCGAGAGAAGCGTTATGGCATCACTTCGGTCGATTTACTGCGATGGACTGGCGGCGGCGATAAGGACGCCGTCATCGCTGTTGACGGCGATAATGTAACCGCGTCTTCGGAGGATGACCATGAGTGACACCATCAACCGCGTTATTGTCCCGGGCACCTTCGACCCCATCACGTTCGGTCACATCGACGTGATCCGCCGCGCCCGCCGCATCTTTCCCAGCGTGATTGTCGCCGTTGCTGAGTCGCAGGGCAAAAACGGCGTGGGCACCACGTTTATGCTCGACGAGCGCGTGGCGTTGGCCCGCGAAGCTCTCGGCGATATCGATGGCGTCGAGGTCCTACCCTTCACTGGCCTGTTGGTCGATTTTGCTCGAGAGCAGGGTGCGGGTGCCGTCGTTAAGGGCTTGCGCGCCATGACCGACTTCGAGTACGAGCTGCAGCAGGCCGATCTCAACTATCGCCTCGACAACGAGCTCGAGTCCATCTTTGTCATGAGCGCTCCGCAGTATGGCTACATCTCGAGCTCGGTGGTTCGTCAGATTGCCTCGCTCGGAAGCGACGTGTCGACGTTTGTGCCGCCCAATGTGGTCGAAGCGCTTAAGCATCGCTTTTCGTGACGTTTCATATTGCCTGATGGCATGTGGTAAACTAGCACGATGATATGTTACCTATGAAAGGAGACCGGATGCCGGGCGAGATTTTTCCTGGCGACAGGATCGTGAGCCTTGTCGAGGAGCTCGAGGGGCTCATCGAAGAGGCTAAGACGCCGTTCGGCAAGAATGCCCAGATGAAGGTCATCGATGCCGACGTCTTCTTTAACATCCTTGACGAAATCCGCATGAGCTATCCCGAGGAGTGGCAAAAGTCCCGCCGCATTCTTAAGGAGCGCGACGAGCTTATGGCTTCCGCCGCCGCTCAGGCCGACTCCATCATCGCCGACGCTCAGCAGCAGGCGCTCACCATTGCCGGTGAGCAGGAGATCGTCCGCTTGGCGCAGCAGCAGGCCGACGATATCCGCGATCGTGCCCAGCAGTACGAGCGCGAGACGCGCTATGCCGCCGAGGATTATGCCGAGCAGGTCTTTACGCACCTCGAGGAGAACCTCAAGAGTCTGACCGGTACCGTTACCCGTTGCCGTCAGCAGCTCAACGAGGGTGCCGCCCAGCAGAACGGTCAGTGGTAATGTCTGAGTTCCCGAGTGTCATCGTCGATCTGTCTGATCAGCTCGAGTTTCCCGGAGACTCGTATCCGTTGACGGGCAAGGTCGATGTCGCCACCTACACGGTGGGTGAGAAGGAGTACCAGCTGCAGGACGGTATCGATTACGACGTGGTCTTTACCAATGCGGGCACCGGCGTTCTGCTCTCCGGCATGGTTCGAGCGCACGCCACCGGCGAGTGCGACCGCTGCCTTGAACCCGCCTCGTTTGATATCGCCGGCGAGATCGAGGAGTTCTACCTTTTTGAGGAACCCGAGGATCCTGAGGCCTACGAGGATGGCTACGAGCTATTGGGTGAGGACCGCATTGTCGATTTGGGTGAGCCCATCAATGACGCGGTCGTCATGGACACGCCATTCGTGGTGCTCTGTAAGCCCGATTGTCGCGGCCTGTGCCCTACCTGCGGCATCAATCTCAACGTCGAGCAATGCGATTGCGCCGCCCAGGCAGAGGCAGAATGGGCCGCTGCCACGGAAAATCCATTTGCAGCATTGAAGAATCTCAAGCTTGATGAGTAAAACTGTGGTAGTATCGCTACTTGCGCGTAATCGCCACACTGGATAGTTCATAAGGAAGGTCACTATGCCCGTACCTAAACAAAAGCAGGGTCGTATCCGCACCCATACCCGTCGTTCCGCTAACATGAAGATCTCGGCTGCGGCTCAGTCCACGTGCCCCCGTTGCGGTGCTGTCAAGCTCCCGCACCACGTGTGCCCCAGCTGCGGTTTCTACAAGGACCGCGAGGTTATCGTTACCGAGTAACTGTATACTCTGGACACGATGCCGTTCCAACTGGAACCACAATGGCCGGCTCAATGAGTCGGCCATTTTTGTATAAGGAGCATATGAAATGAGTAACGTTCGCGTTTGTGTAGACGTTGTGGGCGGAGACGAGAAGCCCCAGGTTGTTCTTGACGGCATTGAAGCCGCCCTGGCAACTGATCCCGATATCGAGGTCATTGCTGTCGGGCCTTCCGACATCGTCAACCCTTTTGCCGCGACCCATGCGCGCGTGGAGGCTCTTGAAGCTCCCGATGTCATCGCCATGGGCGATGATCCCATCCGCGCCGTGATGACCAAGCGCAAATCCTCGATTGTGCTTGCCTGCCGTGCTATTAAGAAGGGCAATGCGGATGCTTTTTTCTCCGCTGGCTCGACCGGTGCCATGACGGCTGCCGCTACAGCGTATGTGACGCCGTTTAGGTATTTGGCGGAGGGCAAGAAGCAGCCGGTGCGTCCGTGCCTCACCAATGCGCTGCCCAACCGAGCCGGCGGTCTTACGGTGCTGTGCGACATGGGCGCAAATCCCGATGTCGAGGTCGACGACATGGTTCGCTTCGCTCAGATGGGCGCAGCCTATGCCCGCGTGGTCTTGGGCATCGAACATCCGCGTGTTGGTCTGCTCGGTAACGGTACCGAGGACGAGAAGGGCTCCAACTTTACCAAGGCGTGCTTCCCGGCCATGAAGGCCGCGGTCCCCGGCTTTGTGGGCAACTGTGAGGGTACCGACCTCACGTCGGGCAACTTTGACGTTGTGGTAGCCGACGGCATGTCGGGCAATATTGCGCTCAAGGCCACCGAGGGCGCTGCCAAATTTTTGCTACAAGAGCTCAAGGGCGCCTTTATGTCTTCGCTCGGCACTAAGATCGCCGCGCTGCTCATCAAAAAGCAGATGCGCCAGATTAAAGCTAAGCTCTCGGGCGATGCCAAGGGTGGAGCGATTCTGCTGGGCCTTCGCGGTGTCGTTTTGATTGGCCATGGCGCAACGTCGGTTGAGGCCGTTAAAAACGGTACGCTTGCCGCGGCCCAGGCCGTGCGGGCCGGGCTTATCGAAAGCGTTGCCAATTCCATGGAAGGTATCGTTTAGTAAGAGCGCCGTTACGTGGCTCAAGCTATGCATCGTGGGGTAGAATCGGAGCCGTGTTGCAATGCGGTCCCACCCGTGCAACGCATTGTGTTCCACGACTTATGAGAGGAAGCGCTATGGATCGCTCCGAAATCTTTGATAAGATCGCCGAGGTTGCTGCCGACGTGCTGGGCGTTGACGTTGCCGAGATCAGCGATGAGACAACTTTTGACGACCTCGATGCCAATTCGCTCGAGCGCCTGCAGCTGGTGACGGCCATCGAGGATGAGTTTGACCTCGAGATCGATGACGAAACCCTGTTGTCGCTCAACTCCGTTGCTGACGCCGTCGACGCTATCGAAAATGCCAGGGAGGCCTAAGTCTTGGCTTTATCTCAACGACTCACGCGCGCCCAGGAAATCCTGGGCCACGAGTTCAATAACAAGGTGCTGCTGCGCGCGGCGCTCACGCATCCCTCTGCCGTGGAAGGTCAGCCCGTCTCGGCGAGCTACGAGCGCCTTGAGTTTTTGGGCGATTCCATTTTGGGCGCCGTGGTGGCTCGTTCGCTCTTTGAGTCTTATCCCGAGTTTGATGAGGGCAAGCTCACGCGTCTAAAAGTATCGCTTGTTTCGGGTGCCACGCTATCCGAGGTGTCGCATGAGTTGGGCATCGATGACATCATCATCTTTGGCGCCTCCGAGACCGGCACCGGCGCGCGTGGTCTTCACTCGGCGCTCGAGAACGTCTACGAGTCGCTTGTGGGAGCGTTGTACCTTGATGCCGGCTGGGATGCGGCGGCGGAGTTCATCCACCGCACGCTTAAGCCCCATTTGGCTTCCGAGCGCGCCGAGCACCCGGCGAACCCCAAGTCGTTTTTGCAGGAGTGCGTGCAGGCTGACGGCCATGAGCCCCCGGCATACAAGCTTGTTGGCTCCGAGGGCCCGGCACATGCGCCCACCTTTACCGCCGTGGTGCTTGTCGACGGCATCCGTCAGGGTCGCGGCACCGGTGCTTCCAAGAAGGAGGCCGAGGGGGCTGCTGCGCTCGAGGCGCTCGATCGCATGGGTTACACCACCAACGGCGTGATCCTGAACAAGAAGCTCGTTTAAGCGAGGAATCGTGTATCTCAAGTCCCTTACGCTCAAAGGGTTCAAGTCATTTGCCGACCGCGCCCACATGACGTTTGAGCCGGGCCTGACGGTCATCGTCGGCCCCAACGGCTCGGGTAAATCGAACATCTCCGACTCGATTCTGTGGGTCCTGGGCGAACAGAGCGCTAAGCAGCTGCGTGGCCAGGCTATGGAGGATGTCATCTTTTCGGGCTCGTCGGCGCGAAAACCGGTTGGTGTTGCCGAAGTCACGCTGGTGCTTGACAACTCGGATCATATGCTGCCCGTCGATTTTGATGAGGTTGCCATTACGCGCCGCATGTACCGTTCGGGTGAAAGCGAATACCTTATTAACTCGAGTCCGTGCCGCCTGATGGATATCCAGGACATTTTGCACGATTCGGGCTTGGGTAAGGATACGCATTCCATTATCAGTCAGGGCAAGCTCGACGCCATTTTGCAGAGCCGTCCCGAGGAGCGCCGTGCCCTTATCGAGGAGGCTGCCGGCATTTCCAAGCACAAGCGCCGCAAGGAGCGTGCGCTCAAAAAGATTAAGTCGATGGACGAGCACCTTACTCGTGCCCGCGACATCAATAAGGAGATTGCCCGTCAACTGCGACCTCTGGAGCGTCAGGTCGATCGCGCGCGCAAGTACAAAGAGCTGTCCTCGCGCGCGAACGAGCTTACGCAGATGTTGGCCGTTGACGAGCTTCGTTCGCTGCAGTCGCAGTGGAACGACCTGGAGAGTCGCTCTAAGGAGGGTGCCGCCGAGCTGGAGCTTGCGCAGTACCGCTTGGGCGAAAAGGAGCGCGAGCTCGAGAAACTCCAGGTCATGCTCGAGGAAAAAGGCCTGTTTGTTGGCGATCTGGGCGAGCAGCGCCGCCATATGCAAGATGTAGTCGGTCGCATTAGCTCTGACATGCGCCTGCTCGAGGAAAAGGGCCACAACATGGTGTCGCGCCTGTCCGACATGCGCGGCCAGATTTCGAGCTCCGAGCATCAGCGTCGTCGCGTGGTCGAAGAGCTCGAGGACGCGCGTGCCCAGCTCGAAGAGGTGACCGGTGCGCACATGCAGGCCCAAAAGGACGTTGACGCCGCCGGACCTGCCGCCGCTCAGCTCCACGAGCGTCGCGTGGCGCTCGACAATCAGATCTCACAGCTCACGCGCGAACAGCGCGATGTGCAGCGTGTGGCCGATAACGCTGCGCTCGAGCTCGCCAAGGTGAAAGACTCGCTGAGTAACGCCGAGGTCGAGGACAATATGTATGCCTCGCGTCTTGAGCAGATTGATGAGCAGCTTGAGGAGGTCATGGCCTCGCTCGAGAGTCGTCGCGACCGCGCTGAGGAGCTCGATGGCGCGCTCGATCAGGCTCGCCAAGCCCAGGTCGATGCGCGCCAGGCCACCGAGGTTGCCCGTGCGGCGTTGAAGGACTTGCGTGCCGGTGAGAGCGAGGCGCGCAACAAGCTGTCCGAGGTGCGCTCTGAGCTCGCGAGCCAAAAGAAGCTCGATGCTCGTATGGCCGATAGCTCGCCGTTGGTGAGCCGTCTTGTGGGCGCGCTGGGCGATGACGTAACGGGCCGTTTGGGCGACGTTCTCGAGGCGCCGCGTGAGCTCGAGGGCCTGGTCGAAAAGCTGCTTGCCGGCGATATCGATGCCCTTCTGTTTGATGACGCCGCCACGCTTGAGCGTGCCGGTCGTGCGGCTCTGGACCAAAAGAAGGCCTCGGGCGAGGCGCTGCTGGTGGCGCGTGGGGTGAGCGGCTCTGCTGCTGCCGAGGGCGCTGCCGGTTCGCGTCTGGTTGATCGCCTGTCCGTGCGTGCCGGATATGGTCCTGTTGTCGAGGCATTGCTCGGCGGCTATTACGTGGTCGATGATTTGGCTGCTGCGCTGGCAGCGCCGGTCGTTGACGGCGTGACCTATGTGACCACCGATGGCGCCCGCGTGCGCTGCGGCGGTTTGGTGCGCGTGGGGCTCGATGCCGGCGAGGCTTCGGGTGCCTTGGAGCGCAAGCGCCGTATTCGTGAGCTGGAGGGCCTGGAGCCCGATTTGACTGCCGTGTTTGAGCATGTGTCGGACCAGGTTGTCGAGGCCAACGCGGCCGTCGAGGAGGCGCGTTCCGCCGAAGGCGATGTGGCCGGCGAGATTGCTCGACTTGAGGGCGAGCGTCGCTCGCTGCTCTCCGAGATCGGCCGCCTGGAGCAAAGCGCCAACAATGCCGAGGTCGAGCGCGTGCGCATTTCCAAGCGCCGTGAGCGAGCTGCTGAGGCCGTCCGTGCCGCTCGTCCACGCGTGGATGAACTTACTCGCTCGCGGGACGAAGCTCGTGCGCAGGCGAGCGACTTAGGTCTTCAGATTGCCGAAGCCAACGACGATCTCGACCGCGTGCGCCGCGATGACTCCGAGGCCGCCGGTAAGCTCGCCGATGCCAAGGTGCGTCTGGCCCAGACGAGCGAGCGCCTGCGTTCGCTGAGGGGTCGCGTGCCCGATCTGGAGCATCGTCTGGAGGGTATCGACCGCCGTATCCGCGGAACGCGCCAGGCTTCGCGCTCGCTCGAGCTGCTGCGCCTGCGCGTCGATCCCATGCACGAGCGCTATTCGGCCCTGCTGGAGCGCGCGTCGGATTGGGCGGCGCGCCTACGTGACCAGGCTTCACTCGAGGAGGCGGACTCGGCTTCGCTTAAGAAGACCATCGAGGACGCCAAGGCCGAAGTCGCTCGCGCCAAAGATAAGGTTGATACCGCCACCGCGACGCAAAACGAGTTCAAGGTCGCACGCGGCAAGCTCGAGGTGCAGGTAGAGGCGGCCATCAAGGCCATTACCGCCGATGGCACCACGGTGCTCGAGGAAGCGCTTATGCTTCCTGCGCCCACCGACCGCGACGCTGCCGAGCGCGAGCTCAACCAGCTCGTGCGCCAAATCAACAATCTGGGCCCGGTGAACCAGGTTGCCATGGAGGAGTACGAGCAGCTCAAACGCCGCGCCGATTACATCGAGGAGCAACTGGCTGATCTGGAGAGCGCACGCAAGGCGCTCACCAAGATCACGGTGGCCATCGACCGC
Organism: uncultured Collinsella sp.; assembly: GCA_902465105.1. Classification (GTDB taxonomy): domain Bacteria; phylum Actinomycetota; class Coriobacteriia; order Coriobacteriales; family Coriobacteriaceae; genus Collinsella. The sequence goes on along the minus strand of CABQLM010000036.1, from coordinate 11,711 downwards.
AAGATGCGTAAGGCCTTCCTGGTGACCTTCGAGAAGGTCGATGCGAACTTCCGCGAGATCTTCGCCATGCTGTTCCCGGGCGGCCAGGCGCATCTGGAAATGACCGATCCCGAGCATCCGGCTGATACGGGTATCGAGGTCGTGGCTCAACCGCGCGGCAAGCGCATTGCCAAGATGATGCTCATGTCGGGTGGCGAGAAGAGCCTGACGGCGCTCGCCCTGCTCTTTGCCGTGTACCGCACGCGTACGGTGCCGTTCTATGTGCTGGACGAGGTCGAGGCGGCGCTCGACGACGCCAACTTGTCCAAGCTCATTGGCGCCCTTGATGTACTGCGTTCCGATACGCAGCTCTTGGTAATCTCGCATCAGCGCCGTACTATGGAGGATGCTGACGTTCTCTACGGCGTCTCGATGCAAGCTGACGGCGTCAGTCGCGTCGTCTCGCAAAAACTCGATCGCGAAACCGGAAAGGTCGTGAATGCATAATGGGATTCTTTGACGCTCTCTCGCGCGGACTCGAGCGCAGCCGCGAGGCCCTCAACGAGGTCTTCTACTTTGGCGGCGAGGTTGACGAAGATTTTTGGGAGGACCTTGAGGACACGCTCGTCATGGGTGACATGGGTGCCGAGGTCGCCATCCAGGTTTCTGATGACCTGCGCGACGCCGCTGCCAAGAAGAACCTCAAGACCGCCCCGCAGCTTCGCCGCGCCCTGGCCGAGCAGCTCGAGGGCCATTTTGTGCCTGTTGAGCGCGATCCGTTTTCCGATACGCCGAGCTGCGTGCTGTTTGTCGGCATCAACGGTGCCGGCAAGACCACCACGGTCGGCAAGATTGCGAGCGCCATGGCCGCCCGCGGCAAGAACGTGGTGATCGGTTCGGCCGACACCTTCCGCGCCGCCGCCATCGAGCAGCTCGATGTGTGGGGCCAGCGTGCCGGCGTACCGGTTATCAAGCGTGACCGCGGCTCCGATCCTGCGAGCGTGTGCTATGACGTGCTCGACGAGGCCGATAAGCGCGGCAGCGACCTAGTGCTCATCGATACCGCCGGTCGTCTGCACACGAGCCCCGAACTCATGCGCGAGCTCGCCAAGGTGGTCAATGTGACCCGTAAGCGCGCCGCCAATATGGCCGCCGGTCCCATGCCGGTCTCGGTCGTGCTTGTGATCGATGCCGCTACGGGCCAGAACGGTCTGAACCAGGCGCTCGAGTTTAACGAGGCGCTGGGCCTGGACGGTATTATCATGACTAAGCTCGACGGCACGGCAAAAGGCGGTATCGCCATGGCCGTGGCCGAGAAGCTCAAGCTCCCGATTCTGCGCATCGGCGTGGGCGAGCAGGTCGATGACCTGCAGGAGTTTAACGCCAAAGATTTCTGCCGCGCCCTGGTGGGCGAGTCCAACTAAGGAGTGACTAGTGTTTGATTCCCTGAGCGATCGCCTCAACGACACATTTGACCGCCTGCGCGGCAAGGGTAAGCTGACCGAGGCCGATATTACTTCGGCCATGCGCGATATTCGCATGGCCCTGCTCGAGGCCGACGTTAACTTTAAGGTCGTCAAGGAGTTCGTTGCCAAGACCAAGGAGCGCTGCATGACCGCCGAGGTCATGGAGTCGCTGTCGCCGGCGCAAAACGTCGTCAAGATCGTGCTCGACGAGCTCACCGAGATGCTCGGTTCCACCGAGAGCAAGCTCGTCTTTAGCAACCGCATCCCTAACGTCATCATGCTCGTTGGCCTGCAGGGCTCCGGTAAGACCACGGCAGCCGTAAAGCTGGCCTACCTGCTCAAGAAGCAGGGCCGCTCGCCGCTGCTCGCCGCGTGCGACGTCTACCGCCCCGCCGCTGCCGACCAGCTGGCCACGCTCGGCGGCGAGATCGGCGTGCCGGTCTTCCGAGGTGACGGCGCGCACCCGGTCGACATTGCCAAGGGAGCCATCCAGGAGGCCGTCGACCACCTGCGCGACGTGGTCATCGTCGATACCGCTGGTCGTCTGCAGATCGACGAGCAGATGATGCAGGAGGCCGTGGACATCAAGAAGGCCGTCAAGCCCGATCAGGTGCTGATGGTCGTCGATGCCATGACCGGCCAGGATATCGTCAACGTCGTCTCGACGTTTGCCGAGCGCACCGACTTTGACGGCGTGATCATCTCCAAGCTCGACGGTGACGCCCGCGGCGGCGGCGCGCTTTCGGTGCGTCAGGTCACCGGTAAGCCCATCAAGTTCGTGAGCATGGGCGAGAAGCCCGATTCGCTGGAGCCGTTCTATCCCGACCGTATGGCCAAGCGAATCTTGGGCATGGGCGATGTTGTCGGCATCATCGAGAAGGCCCAGGAGGCGGCTGACGCCAAGCAGCTCGAGGCTGCCGAGCGCATGCTGCGCGAGGGCTTCACCATGAACGATATGCTCGACCAGATGAAAGCCGTCAAGAAGATGGGCGGCATGAAGGGCATCCTGGGCATGCTTCCCGGCGGTCAGCGTGCGCTCAATCAGATGGGCGGCAACCTGGACGAGGGTATCTTCGATAAGAACGAGGCCATCATCATGTCGATGACCAAGGAGGAGCGCCTTCGCCCCTCCATCATCAACGGCCAGCGTCGCGCGCGTATCGCCAAGGGCGCCGGCGTGACCCCCACCGAGGTCAATAGCCTTATGAAGCAGTGGGGCGAGATGAACAAGATGATGGGCCGCATGCGCACGATGGCCAATCAGGCGCAGTCCGGCGGCAAGAAGGGCAAAAAGGGCAAGAAGGGCAAAAAGATGCGCATGCCCAATATTCCCGGTCTGGATGCCATGGGCCTGGGCGGCATGGGCGGCCTGGGCGGACTTGGGACGGGCGGTCCCAAGTCCGATATGGACCTGCTGCGTCAGATGGAAGCGCAGATGCGCAATAAGAAGTAACGGCTTGGTTGAGTCGACTATGACGAAGGCCGCCTGGATGGTGTTCCAGGCGGCCTTCGTCGTTCGTTCATGGGTTGTTGCACGAGTGGAAGCTTGCTGGCGCCAGGACATGTGCCGCTAGTGGCAGCCGCAGCCCTCGTGCCCATCATGGTCGTGGTGACCGTGGCAGCCGCAGGACTCGTCATGCTCGTGGGTGTGCTCGTGGTTATGGCCGTGGCAGTCGCAGGTGGCCTCGCCGGTCTGCGCGAGCGTGCCGGCAATGAGGGCCTCGACGCAAGCATCGCAGCTGCCCTGGGCACCTGCGTATACCGTGATGCCGGCTTGGGCAAGCGCGTTGATAGCGCCGCCTCCAATACCGCCGCAGATGAGCGTGTCGACGCCACTGTTGGCAAGCAGGCCCGCCAGGGCGCCGTGACCGGTGCCACCGGTGCCCACGACCTGCTCGTTGAGTACCTTGCCATCCTGGATGTCGTAGATCTTGAACTGCTCGCTGCGGCCAAAGTGCATAAAGATGTTGCCGTTGTCGTACGTCGTTGCCACCCTCATGGCGTCGACCTCCTTTGCTGGCCATGCGGCCGTTGTCGTGGTGATGGGGGAGTACGCGATGTTGCCGCCTTCGATGACGATCGCCCGTCCATTGACCAGCGCGTTTGCCACCTTGCGATGCGCGCGGCTGCAGATGGCCGCCACGGTGGCGCGAGCGATGCCCATGTGCTGGGCGACGGTCTGCTGATTGAGGCCTTCCAGGTCGCACAACCGCAGGACTTCGAGCTCGTCGACCGTCATCTCGATGGCGTCTCCGCTGGCAAGGCCGTCAGGGGTAAAGCCGCGATATTCGGGGATGATCCCAACGCGGCGCAATTTTTCGCGTCTTCCTGCCATACACTCTCCAAATCTGACATATGTCAACAATAGGATAGCGAACGTTCGGATTTGCGCAAGAAATTTCTGGCATATGTCAGAAAATGATGGCTTATGTTTGGGCTGTGGGGCCGCGTACGCCTGGGCTACAATGAATCTCGCTTATAGGCGACTGACAGGAGGCTCAATGAGCAAGGCTGATCAACAGTTCGTAGCCATGTGCCGCGATATTTTGGACCATGGCACCACCACCGAGGGCCAAAAGGTCCGACCGGTGTGGGAGGACGGCACCCCTGCCTATACCATTAAAAACTTTGGCGTTACGGCACGCTATGACCTGCGTGAGGAGTTCCCCGCGCTCACCCTGCGTCGTACGGCCCTCAAATCTGCTATGGACGAGATCCTGTGGATCTATCAAAAGAAGTCCAATAACGTGCATGACCTCAACAGCCATATTTGGGATGAGTGGGCTGACGAGACCGGCTCCATCGGCAAGGCCTACGGGTATCAGATTGGGCAGAAGAGCCATTATACCGAGGGCGACTTTGACCAGATGGACCGCGTACTGTACGACCTTAAGCATACGCCGTACAGCCGCCGCATTATGACGAACACCTATGTGTTTAGCGACCTGTCCGAGATGCATCTGTATCCATGCGCCTACAGCGTGACGTATAACGTCACGCAGCGCCCGCAGGATGACAAACCGACGCTCAACATGATTCTCAATCAGCGCAGCCAGGACATTTTGGCCGCGAACAACTGGAATGTGTGCCAGTACGCCATTTTGTTGATGATGGTCGCGCAGTCCGTCGATATGATTCCCGGTGAGTTGCTGCATGTGATTGCAGATGCCCATATCTATGACCGTCATGTCGATATCGTCCGCGAGCTTATCGAGCGTCCGCAATTTGTGGCCCCCAAGGTTTCATTGAACCCCGACGTGCATGATTTCTACGCGTTTACGACCGATGACCTGATCGTTGAGGGCTATGAGCACGGTCCGCAGGTTAAGAACATCCCCATTGCGGTTTAGGTGACGCGCGTGAAGTGTAAGCTTTCTGCCATTGTCGCCGTGTGCGATGACTGGGGCATTGGTTGCGAGGGCGACATGGTCGTCTCGAATCGCGCCGATATGCGCCATTTTGTGGCGTGTACCAAGGGGTGCCCGGTCATTATGGGACGCAAGACCCTACTGAGTTTTCCCGGCGGGCGTCCGCTTAAGAACCGCCGCAATATCGTGCTTACGCGCGACGATAGCTTTGCTGCCGAGGGCGTTGACGTGGTGCATAGCGTTGACGAAGCGCTCGCCGCGGTTGCCGATGAGTCTGTTGCCTGGGTGATCGGTGGCGGCGAGGTGTATCGGCAGTTTTTGCCGTATTGCGCCGAGGCCGAGGTCACGCACAACCATTGCACCCATGCCGTGGACACGTACTTTCCCGACTTGGACGCCGATCCCGCGTGGGAGATTGCGCGGCGCGGCGGTGTTGCCACGATTGCTGCGGGCGAGGGTGACGAGGGTCTCGATTATGAGTTCGTGACGTATCGCCGCGTTGAGGCGTAAATCGTCTGGCGTGAACGGTATCATCGGGTTGATTGAATGCATGGGGCGGCGCTTAGCGTCGCCTCGTTTGGTATAGGTGTGCTGTAAAGAAGGGTGCGGGCTGGCTGCTATGACTGATGCCGTTGATGTTCTGCGAATAGATTCGCTCGAGGACGAGCGGCTCGATGCCTACGTGCGACTGACCGAGCGCGAGCTGCGCTGCGTACTGGAGCCGCAAAAGGGCATCTTTATCGCCGAGAGCGCCAAGGTTATCGAGCGCGCGGTTCGCGCCGGGTACCAGCCGGTGAGCTTTCTTTTGGGCGAACGCTGGCTCGACCAGATGATGCCGCTGTTTGAGCGCCTAGTCGTGCGCGAGGGCGCGGGTCCAGTTCCTGTGTTCGTGGCCTCCATGGAGCTCATGGAGCAGTTGACGGGTTTTAGCGTGACGCGTGGCGCGCTGGCGGCGTTCCGTCGCCCGCGACAGATTCCGGTTGATGAGTTCTTGGGCGGCGTCGTCGAGGCAGCGGGGGAGCGTCCGGTGCGCGTATGCGTGCTCGAGGGTATTGTCGACCACACGAACGTGGGCGCGATTTTCCGCTCGGCTGCCGCGCTCAATGTCGACGGCATTCTGGTGAGCCCCACGTGCTGCGATCCGTTGTATCGTCGCTCGGCTCGTGTGAGCATGGGCACCGTGTTTCAGGTGCCGTGGACGCGTATCGGCAGTGAGGCGCGCGTGTGGCCGCATGACGGGTTGGCGTCACTGCATCATGCCGGTTTTTCGTGTGCCGCCATGGCATTGACGGACGATTCGGTGTCGCTTGACGATCCCGTGCTGCAGGAGATAGACCGCCTAGCGATCTTTATGGGTACCGAGGGTGCCGGCTTGGGCGCCAAGACCATTGCCGGCTGCGACCGAGCCGTGCGCATTCCGATGGCGCACGGGGTCGATTCACTCAACGTTGCCGCGGCGAGTGCCGTCGCCTTTTGGCAGCTGTGCCCGCACGTGAGCAATGAGTATCACTACCAGCCGGGGCTGTATCACTAGCCGAGTGTGATATCCGAGTCGTGCCAGCGGGGTGTTTCTATAACCTTCGCTTGGTGCTAGGCTGGTCATGAGTGTAACTATTGTCAGCTGTTTTGTTGTTTGACGTACGCTGGTGGGGAGGGCGTGTGGCTAAGAAATCTACGGCTATCGATGTAACGCAGGGTGTTATATGGCAGCAGCTGCTTTCGCTGTGCGTCCCCATCTTTTTTAGTTCGTTTTTTCAGCAGGCCTACACGCTTATTGGTACGTATATCGTTGGCCAGTTTGGCGGCAAGCTCGCGCTGGGTGGCATTCAAGCCACGATGGTGCTCACCGAGCTCTGCATTGGCTTTTGCGTTGGCGTCGGCGCCGGCTGCGCGGTCATTACCGGTCAGTATTTTGGCCAGCACGATGATGAGCGACTGAGCCGTTCGGTCCATACGGCCATGACGCTCGCGCTGGTGGGCGGTATCGTTTTCTCGATTCTTGGCATAGTGTTCGTTGAGCCCATGCTGGTGCTTATGAACACGCCGCATGAACTATTGGCCGAGGGCGTGGCCTATGCCCGTTGTTATTTTGCCGCTATGGTTGCGGCGCTGCTGCTCAATATGGGAACGGCACTGCTGCGCGCCGTGGGCGACACGCGCGGGCCTGCTGTGATCATTGCTTCCGGCTGCCTTGTTAATGCGGCGCTGGATGTCATCTTCGTTGCCGTGCTTCATATGGAGGCTCTGGGCTGCGGCATCGCGGTGGCGCTGACCATTTGCTCCAACGCTACGATGATCGTGATTCGTATGATGCACGCACCGGGTGCGTGGCGGCTTTCGCTGTCCAAACTCGGCATTGATCCTGGCATTTGCAAGAGCATGATCTCGTGTGGTCTGCCGCTTGGCTTTCAGTCTGCTGCGTATTCGATTTCCAACGTTTTGATTCAGGTGTCGGTCAACTCGTTTGGTGCCGATGTCACGACTGCTTGGGGCCTATCTGGGCGCCTGGATGGCATTGTCTGGATGGTTACCGAGGCGCTCGGCGTGTCGATCACCACGTTCTCGGCACAGAACTTTGGCGCGCGCAACTACGAGCGCATGCGCAAGGGCTACCATACGTCGCTCGTGCTGTCGTTTATGCTCATTGGTGGCCTGTCTGCCGTGCTGCTGGTGTTCTCGGGTCCGTTGTCGCGTCTGTTTGTCGACGATGCTTCGATTTCGGCGTACACCACGACGATTCTTCATTTCATCGCGCCGTTCTACGCGATCTTCTCGATTATCGAAAACGCGTCGGGCTCCATTCGCGGTGCCGGCGTGAGCTTGCAGCCCATGCTGCTCACGATTTTTGGCACTGTCGTGCTCAGGGTGATCTGGGTGTTTGCGATTATGCCGTTCGATCCGTCGCTTGAGCACCTGCTGCTGGTCTACCCTGTAACCTGGCTCATCACGGCCACGATGTTCACCATCTACCACCACAGCGGCAACTGGCTTGGCCGCGCCACTGCCAAATGATCCGAAGGGGACGGAGGAAAACGGATCATTTATCTCCGTCGTGATGTCGATGATCCGTTTTCCTCTGTCCCTTTCGGATCAATTAGTATTCGATGCCTTGGCGGGCTAGGAGGCCTTCGTCGAAGTAGTGTTTGATGGGACGCATTTCGGTGACTAGGTCCGCGAGATCGGCCAGTGGCAGCAGTCCGCGGCCGGTGAGCACGAGCTCCGTGGTGGCAGGCTTCAGCGCGATCAACCCCTCCACATCCTCGCGCGTCACAAAGCCGCGGCGCATGGCCTCGCCGAGTTCGTCCAAAATCAGAACATCGACCTGTGATATCTGCTCGCGTGCGAGCTCCATGATTTGTGCGGCGCAAGCCTCGGGCGTGTCGCGGTCGGCCTGTACAATGCGCAGTCCCAGGCGCGGTGCGGCATCGTGTTCGGCGCAGTGCAGCTTCTTTGCAAACTGCAGCATAAGTACGTTGAGGCCAAATCCCGTGGCGCGCATCGCCAGTCCCAGCGCGGCCGTGGTTTTGCCCTTGCCGTCTCCCGTATAGATCTGAACCTTGCCGACTTCAAGTGATGCCATCTCTGTCCTTTCGTGCCCGGCGTCGGTTTATCGCCGTCCGGGTTGGGTATTCTAGTTAACATTATCAACCCCAGTAGATGGAGTTCAAGCAGATGGAGATGGATGACAACAAACGTAGACGGAATATGATCCTCTACGTGCTCATCGCCTTCGTCGTCTACCTCGTGCTCTCGACCGTTCTGTTCCCCAACATCGGTCACACGCAGCAGATTACGAAGACCGATTACTCGACGTTTGTCAAAGCACTCGATAAGAAGAGCGTCGACAAGGTCGAATATAACACTGACGATTACACCATTTATTACACCAAAAAGGGCGAGGACGAGAATATCGCCTACAAGACGACCGGTGTGCCGAATGATGCGGGTTTTACCGATCGCGTGCTTGAATCCGGTGCGTCCCTGGAGTCGGTCGTTCCCGATAAAAACCCGGGCCTGATGACCTACTACCTGCTTACGCTCATTCTTCCCATGGCCATCTTCTTCCTCATCGGTTGGTGGCTCAACCGCCGTATGAAGAAGGCTATGGGCGATGATGGTCCGTCGATGAACTTTGGCGGCGGTGGCTTTGGCGGCGGCGGACTGGGCAAGTCCGGCGCTCGCGTTATCGCCTCCAAGGATGTGGGCGTGACCTTTAAGGACGTCGCTGGTCAGGAAGAGGCCAAGGAATCCCTTAAGGAGGTCGTTGACTTTTTGGAGAAGCCACAGCGCTACGAGGAAATTGGCGCCAAGCTGCCGCGCGGTGCTCTTCTTGTTGGCCCTCCGGGTACCGGTAAGACCCTGCTCGCCAAGGCCGTTGCCGGCGAGGCAGGTGTGCCGTTCTTTAGTATTTCGGGATCTGAGTTCGTCGAGATGTTTGTCGGCCGCGGTGCCGCTAAGGTTCGCGACCTGTTTAAGCAGGCCAAGGAAAAGGCCCCGTGCATCGTCTTTATCGACGAGATCGACACCATCGGCAAAAAGCGTGACGGCGGCGGGTTTAGCGGCAACGACGAGCGCGAGCAGACGCTCAACCAGCTGCTGACCGAGATGGACGGCTTCGATAACCACAAGGGTATCGTCGTCCTCGCTGCCACCAACCGCCCCGACAGCCTTGACCCGGCCCTGCTGCGTCCCGGCCGCTTTGACCGCCGTATTCCCGTCGAGCTGCCTGACCTGACCGGCCGCAAGAACATCCTTGAGCTGCACGCCAAGAGCGTGAAGACGCAGCCGCCGATCGATCTGACCGCGATCGCCCGCGCCACGCCCGGTGCCTCTGGTGCCGACCTGGCCAATATCATCAATGAGGGTGCCCTGCGCGCCGTTCGCGAGGGTCGCAAACGCGCGACCCAGGATGATTTTGAGGAGTCGGTGGAGGTCGTCATTGCCGGCCAGCAGCGCAAGTCCACAGTGCTGTCCGATCACGAGAAGCAAGTCGTCTCTTATCACGAGATCGGCCATGCCATCGTCGCCGCTCGTCAGAAGGGTTCTGCGCCGGTCACAAAGATCACCATCGTGCCTCGCACGAGCGGCGCTTTGGGCTACACCATGCAGGTCGAGGAGGACGAGCGTTTCCTGACCACGCGCCAGGAGGTTCTGGACAAGCTCGCCGTCTACTGCGGTGGTCGCGCGGCCGAGGAGCTCATTTTTGGCGAAATGACGACCGGTGCGGCCAACGATATCGAGCAGGCCACTAAGCTCGCCCGCAACATGGTGACGCGTTTTGGCATGTCCGACGAGTTTGGCATGATGGCGCTCGGTACCGTGCAGAACGCGTATCTCAACCAGGATACTTCGCTCACCTGCGCCCCCGGCACGGCCGAGCGCGTGGACGCGATTGTCGCCAAGCTGATCGAGGACGCGCACGACCGCGCCCTGCAGATCCTGAAGGAGAACAAGTTTAAGCTCCACGAGTTGGCTCGTTATCTGTACAAGAAGGAGACGATTACGGGCGAGGAGTTTATGAATCTCCTCACGCGCGAGAATCCGCTGATGCCAAAGCAGTAGTAGTGAAGCGTTCGTGTCAGTAAACGTCGACGCCCCATTTGAGTGCCCGTCTCAAACGGGGCGTTTTGCTTGGGGGGATATGTATGAAGATCGTGGTGAGCGCCTGTTTGATGGGCGAGGGCTGCAAGTATAACGGGCTCGACAACTACCATCGCGCGTTGGTCGAGGCCTGCGAGCGTACGGGGACCGAGGTCCTGTTGGTATGTCCCGAGGTCTTTGGCGGCCTGCCCACGCCGCGCAAGCCGTCCGAGATTGTGAACGGCGAGGTCTGTACCTGCGAGGGCACCTCAGTCAATCGTGAGTTTCGCCTAGGCGCTCAACGTGCGCTCGACATGTGCGAGCAGGCGGGCGGGCCGGAAGAGATTGCCGCGTGCATCCTGCAGGACCGTAGTCCCTCGTGCGGCGCGGGCCGCATCTACGACGGAACATTCAGCGGCACCCTCACGGCGGGCAACGGCGTCTTCGTTGATTTACTGCTCCGCCACGGTTATCGTGTGATCCCAGCGAGCGAGTTCGACCCCAGCATGTTGGAGCAATAAAAAACCACCACAGAGGTGCCTGTCCCCTTTGTGGTGGTTTTGGCCTAGAGTTAGAGCGCGCGGCCGTAGGCGTCGGCGGCCTTGATGGCGGCGGCGAATTTCTCGTCGGTGAAGGGCTCGGGGTTTCCCTGCTTCCACTCGTTGGTGGCGTGCGCGTACTCGCACAGGGCAGGGATGTCGGCCTCGGAAAGTCCGACCTGCTCAAGCGTCACGGGCAGCCCCATCTGCTTGTTAAAGGCAGCATAGCGCTCAAGGTTCTCGTTGTCGCCCGTGTAGGCGAACAGCACCAGCACGCCCAGGCTTACGACCTCGCCGTGCAGGTAGGTGCCCTCACGCGGAATACTGCAGGTGGCGTTGTAGAACGCGTGCGCTACGCTCGAGTTGTAGTAGTAATCGTTCTGGTTGGTCAGGTTGGAGACGTAGCCCGTGTTGACCACGATGTCGAGCGCGATCTGCTTGACGGCCTCGCTCGACAGGTTCTGGCGCACGTCCTCAAGACCTTGGACGCCGTAGGTAAACAGCGGCTCGGAGCAGGTGTGGGCGAGTGCCAAGCCAAGACCGGCGGTGTGCTCCAGGTTGCCGGCACTTGTGGCGTACTCGACTTCGGGCTGCTTGGACAGGGCATCGCCCACGCCGGCCCAGAAATACTCCGCCGGAGCCTCGGCGATGATCTTGGGATTGATGAAGATGTGCGCCGGTCGGTTGGGGTACGAATAGCCCTCGAGCGATCCATCGTCGTTGTAGACGACGGCAATGGCGGTCGCGGCGGAACAGTTAGAGCAAATCGTCGGCACCGT
>CABQLM010000035.1 GCA_902465105.1 uncultured Collinsella sp. | reverse complement strand
CATACCTGCCGAAAAGGGACAGGTTTATTTTGGTAGGTTTTATCAGGGGAAACGACATTTGCCCATATAAAACCGACCAAAATTAACCTGTCCCTAAATGGCAGGCCCCGCGGTGGTTGCCGCGGGGCCTGGATTCAAGCTATTTAGCCGTAGATGCGTTGGGGCTGCTCGTCGCCCCTTACGGCCGCTTCGGTTACGACGACCTTGGCTACACCTTCCTCGCTGGGGAGGTCGAACATCGTCTGCTGCAGCACGTCCTCGCAGATGGAGCGCAGGCCGCGGGCGCCGGTCTTGCGGGCAAGCGCCATGCGGGCGATCTCGTGCAGGGCGGCGTCCTCAAACTCAAGGTCCACGTCCTCCAGCTGGAACATCTTGCGGTACTGGCGCACCACGGCGTTCTTGGGCTCGGTCAGGATCGACACCAGGTCGTCCTCGTCGAGCGCCTGCGTCTGGGTGACGACAGGCGTACGGCCCACGAACTCGGGAATCATGCCAAAGGCGTTGAGGTCCTGCGGGAGCACCTGACGCAGCAGGTCGTTCTCGTCGACCGAGGTGGGGCCGGCGATCTCGGAGTTAAAACCTACGCCCTTGTTGCCCACGCGGTCGGCGATGATCTTGTCCAGACCCACAAAGGCACCGCCGCAGATAAACAGGATGTTGGTCGTGTCGATCTGCAACAGTTCCTGCTGGGGATGCTTGCGGCCGCCGGTGGGCGGAACGCTTGCCACCGTGCCCTCAAGGATCTTCAGCAGTGCCTGCTGAACGCCTTCGCCCGAAACATCGCGGGTGATGGAGAGGTTCTCGGCCTTGCGGGCAATCTTGTCGATCTCATCGACATAGATGATGCCCACCTGCGCGCGCTCGATGTCGCCATCGGCGGCGTTGATGAGCTTGAGCAGGATGTTCTCAACATCCTCGCCCACGTAACCTGCCTCGGTAAGCGCGGTGGCGTCGGCAATGGCAAACGGCACCTCGAGGATGCGCGCGAGCGTCTGGGCAAGCAGGGTCTTACCAGTACCGGTGGGACCGAGCAGCAGGATATTGGACTTGGCGAGCTCCACCTCATCCATATCGTCGTCGAGCTGGCCGCCCATGCCGCCAGCCTCGTCAAAGGCCGAAAGCGCAGCGCCGCCCTCGATCACGCGGCGATAATGGTTATACACGGCAACCGACATGGCGCGCTTGGCGTCCTCCTGGCCCATGACATAAGCCGAAAGCTCGTCATAGATTTCGTGCGGCGTCGGCACGTGCGTAATGACCTGACGGGCGTCGTCCTCCAGCTCAAAACCCTCGGCCTCAGGATCTACAGCAGGCTGACCGGCAGCTTGGCCGTGGTCGTTGAGGAAACCCGGCAGCTTGCCGTTGCGGGCAGCGTCCATAAAGTCCGAAGCCAGCGACTCCTCCAGAATCTCGGAACAGGCGGCGACGCACTCGTCACAGATAAAGATGTTGGTCGGGCCCTTTACGAGGCGACGGACCTGGCCCTGCTCTTTTCCGCAAAAAGAGCAGCGGATGGGGTTGCCGTTCTCGTCAAAGTTGTCCTGCATGTTACCGGCCATCCTAGGCGTCCTTCGCGGCGAGGTCGCGTGAGGTAACGATACGGTCAATCAGGCCGTAGTCGAGGGCCTCGGCAGCGGTCAGGTAGTTATCGCGCTCGGTATCGGCCTGGACCTTCTCGATGGGCTGGCCCGATGCGTCGGACAGGATCTGGTTGAGCTCGCGGCGGGTCTTCTTGATCTCCTCGGCCACGATCTCGATCTCGGTCTGCTGGCCCTGCGCACCGCCGCTGGGCTGGTGAATCATGACCTTGGAGTGCGGCAGGCAGAAGCGTTTGCCCTTGGCGCCGGCCGAAAGCAGCACGGCGGCCATGGACGCGGCCATACCGACGCAGATGGTGGAGACCTGCGGCTTAATGAAGTTCATGGTGTCCAGAATCGCCAGGCCAGAGTAGACCTCGCCGCCGGGCGAATTGATGTAGAGCGAGATATCCTTCTCGGCATCCTGGCTCTCAAGATGCAGCAGCTGGGCAACGACCAGGTTGGCGCTGACGGAGTTGATCTCCTCGCCCAAGAAGATGATGCGGTCGTTGAGCAGGCGCGAATAGATATCGTAGCTGCGCTCGCCGCGCGGCGTCTGCTCGATAACGTATGGCACGAGGGCGGAATCGAACTTAGCGATCATACGCATCTCCATTTCTCTTACGGACCAATAGTGATTCTAGATAAACGTACGGTGCCCGCATGCTATGCATTGGCTGGCACCGTACGAAGCAACCGGATAACCGGTGTATAACTTTACCCCATCACGGGCGCATGCATGCGCTCGCGGGCAAGGTGGCGAGAATTACTCGGCGTCCTTGGCGGTCTCGTCGACCTCGGTCACCTTGGCGTTCTCGACCAGGTGGTCGACGGCCTTGGAGCGACGGATGGACTCGCGGACAGCAGGCATACGGCCATCGGCGATAAACTCGGCCTTGGAAGCCTCGACGTCCTTGACGCCAGCCTTCTCGAACTCGGCGTTGACGTCGTCCTCGGTGACCTCGATCTTGAGCTCACGGGCGAGGGCATCGAGCGCAAGGGACTCGCGGGCAACATCGTTGGCCTGCTTGTGAAGGTCGCCGACGAACTGCTCCATGGTCAGGCCGGAAGCCGGCAGCCAGGTGTCGAGGGTCATGCCGCGGGCAGCGAGGTTGGACAGGAAGTTCTGGCCAAGCTCCTCAAAGACGGACTGCTCGTAGTCGGCGTCCATCTCGTCGAGCTGCAGGCGCTCGGCGAGGGCGGCGACGCAACGGTTTTCCTTCTCGGCCGGGAGGCGGGAAGCCTTGTCCTGCTCGATCTCGATCTTGATGGCGTCGCGCATAGCGTCGATGCTGTCGAAGCCAAAGTCGGACTTGACGAGCTCGTCGGTGAGCTCGGGGGTGTTGCGGACCTTGATGCCCTTGACGGTGACCTCGACGGTGTGGGTCTCGGCCTCCTCGCCCTCCTCGACCTCGTCGGTCCAGGTGACGGTCTTGACGTCGTCAACGTTAGCGCCGATCAGGGCCTCGTTGAACTCCTTGGGGTTGCTATCGCTACCGGCGATGAGCATGCGGCCCTCGGCAGCGAAGTTGTCGGCGTTCTCGACGGCCTTGAGGTCGACGGTCACATAGTCGTCAGCCTCGACGGCGCGACCCTCGACGTCCTCGAAGGTGGCACGGTAGTTGAGGAGCATCTCGACCTGGTTGTTGATCTCGGACTCGGTGACCTCCGCGGGGGGCATCTCGATCTCGACGGCGTCGAAGGAGGAGAGCTCGGCAGCAGGACGCAGGGAGAACTCGACGGTGTAGGTGTAGTCCTCGTGATCCTTGGCGAGGTCGAGCTCCTTGTAGTCACCGTTCTTGGTGGGGACGATGTCCAGCTCGTTGAGGACGGCGGGCTCGTTGGCGGCGATCAGGTCGTTGGTGGCCTGAGCGAGGGTAGCCTCGGCGCCAAGAGCGGAGTCGATGACCGGACGGGGGGCCTTGCCGGCACGGAAGCCCGGGAAGCGATACTTCTTGGCGGTGTCCTTGTAGGCCTTCTTGATCGCGGCGTCGACGTCGGCGGCCGGGATGGTGACCGTAGCGGTGAGCTTGGCGTCCTTAACGTCAGAAGCGGTGATGTTCAACACGTTCCTCCTCATACTGCCCAGCTTATCTGAGGTGCTGGTACCTTTATGCAACAAAGTGTCGCGAGGGCATAAACCGACGCGGGTGCGTTGGTGCGGGCGAAAGGACTCGAACCTTCACGGGAATCCCACCAGAACCTAAATCTGGCGCGTCTACCAATTCCGCCACGCCCGCATGAGCGCACAGACTAGGAATGATAGCAGATACGAACGGCAAGCGCACGCACACCTTTTACAGGCTCACGACCTCACCACGAGTGCCGTTACGACAAGCAAGAGGTGGGACAAAAATGTCGCCGGAAAGCGTGACCCAGTTTCAGACCTCAGAATGGGTCGCAGTTTCTCGCTAGAGTACCAGTTGGGAAACCATGTCCCAGTTTGAGCGGGTATTCTGGGTCGTAGCTTCCGCTCGAGGCCTCAATCGGAAGCTGTGTCCCGCTTTGACGCCTCGGAATGGGGCGCAATTTCCGCTATAGCCATCAACCGGAAACTGCAACCCGTTTTGAGACCCTATTCTGGGTCGCACTTTCCGCCAAGGGCCCCAAACGGAAACTGCAGCCCACAATTCGGTCGAAAAGTGGGCTGCAGTTTCCCCGGTTAGGTAAAGAGCGGCGACAGCGGCTCCTCGCCTACTCCCCCAGCAGGGCCTTCTCGGGCGTGATCGGCAGCGAGCGAACCTGATGTCCGGTAGCGTGTGCCACGGCCGAGGCAACGGCGGCGAGTGGCGTGTTGATGACGACCTCGCCGATCGACTTGGCGCCAAACGGGCCCGTCGGCTCGTAGCTCGGCTCAAAGGCCACGCGAATGCTGCCGATATCCAGTCGCGTGGGTAGCTTGTAGCTCATAAAGTTGCCGGTGCGCAGGCGACCGCGGTCGTCGCGCTCGACGATCTCGTAGAGCGCATGGCCTATACCCTGGGCAATGCCGCCCTCGGCCTGAACACGTGCGAGTGCCTCGTTGATCACGGTGCCGCAGTCCACAGCCGCCGCATAGTCCACCACGGTCACCTTGCCGGTGGCCTTGTCGACCTCGACCTCCGCAATGCCGGCCATAAACGGCGGAGGCGAAACAGGCAGGCAGGCAGAGGCATGCGAGGTGAGCGCGTCGCCGCCCGCGATGTTCTTGACACACAGGTTGGCAAAGTCGCGCAGCGTGAGGTAGCGGTTCTGCTCGCGCGCGGCGCGCTCGTCGGACAGACGCACGTACTGGCCATCGAAGACCACGTCGGCGGCGTCCACGTCCCACATCTGGGCGGCCTTGGCGCAGATCTTCTCACGCAGCTCGGTCGCGGCGTTCTTGGCGGCAAGGCCCGTCACGTACGTACCCGAGCTCGCGTACGAGCCGGCGTCGAACGGCGACACGTCGGTGTCCACGCCGCGCACCACGATCAGCGAGCTCTCCACGCCCAGCTCCTCGGCGGCAATCTGCGCCAGGATTGTATCGACGCCCATGCCGTTATCGGTGGCGCCGGTGCCGATGGTAATGAAGCCGTCCTCTTCCAGGCGCATGTCGATGCCGGCAATATCCACGTTGGAGATGCCCGAGCCCTGCATAGTGAGCGCGCAGCCCAGGGCGCGCACGCGGTCGCCCAGGTCAACGGCCAGCGGCTTGTCGCGCCAGCCGATCATGTCCATCGCGCGCAACAGGCAGCGGTCGAGCGCGCAGGCGTTGAGCTTCTCGTTGTAGTACTGCGGCATGATCTCGCCCTCGCGCACGATGTTCTTAAGGCGCAGGTCGGCGGGGTCCATGTGCAGCATGTCGGCGAGCTCGTTGACGGCGCTCTCCACGGCAAACTGGCCCTGGGTGGCACCGTAGCCACGATATGCGCCGCCGCGGTTGGTATTGGTGTAGACGGCGTCCCAGCTAAAGCGGCTCGCCTTCACGTGGTTGTAGATGGGCAGGCTCTTGTGGCCCGAAAGGCCGATCGTCGTGGTGGCATGCTCGCCATACGCACCAGCGTTGGACAGCGTATGCAGGTCGATGGCCGTGATGGTGCCGTCGTTCATGGCGCCCAGCTTAACGGTCATCTGCATCTGATGGCGCGAGTTGCCCGCAGTGATGGTCTCCTCACGGGTGTAGCAGCAGTAACTCGGACGGCCGGTCTGCTGGGTCACGAACGCCACGAAGATCTCGCAGCAGCCCGTCTGCTTGGAGCCAAAGCCGCCGCCGATGCGCGGCTTAATGACCTGCACCTGCGACTGCGGAATGTCGAGCGACTGCGCGACCATGCGGCGCACGTGGAAGGGCACCTGCGTAGAAGTGGTCACCGAAATGCGGCCGAAGGCGTCGGTCGTCGCGAAGGCGCGGAAGGTTTCCATGGGCGCGGTCTGCGTGGCCTGGCTGGTGTAGGTGCGCTCAAAGACGATGTCGCTCTGGGCGAACGCCTCGTCAAGGTTGCCAAAATCGCTGGTACCGCTGCACACCAGGTTGCGCGGAACGTCGCCGCCCTGCGGAAACATAAAGGTCACGTCGCCCTCGGGGTGGACCACGATGTCGTTATCGAGCGCCTGGGTAAAGTCGAGCAGGGGCTCGAGTACCTCGTAGTCGACCTTGATGAGCTTGAGCGCCTTGTCGGCGGCCTCCTCGGTCTCGGCGGCGACGATCGCCACCTCCTCGTTTTGGTAGCGCACGAGGTTCTCGAGGATCAGGCGGTCGTAGGGACTCGGCTGCGGATAGCTCTGGCCAGCGATGGTAAAGCGGCGCTGGGGCACGTCCTCGTAGGTGTAGACGCCCACGACGCCGGGCACCTTCAGGGCGCGCGACGTATCGATGGAGCGGATCTTGGCGCGGGCATAGGGGCTGCGCTTGAGTTTGACAATGAGCGCACCGGCGGGCACCATATCGCCGGTGTAGACGGGACGACCCTCGAGCAGGGCCTTCGAGTCCTTCTTGGGCTGCTTGTGGGTGATCTGCTTGTACGAGACACCGTCGCAGCTGGTGTTATTGACCGGCAGCTCGGGCATCTCAAAGCCAACCTGCACGCCAGACTCATTGAGGAAGCGCACGATGGCGCGCAGCTGGCTCTCGTAACCGCTGCAGCGGCAGAGGTTGCCGGCGAGCTGGCGCGAGAGTTCCTCGCGCGTGGCGACGAGGCTCGGGTCCTCCCTGGCGGCGTGGGCAAGCGCCAGCACGTTCATGATGAGGCCGGGGGCGCAAAAACCGCACTGCTCGGCGCCTTCGGCAGCCATTGCGCGGGTCAGCGTCTCAGACTCGGCCTTGAGGCCCTCGAGCGTGGTGATGGTGTGGCCCTCGACGCGCGCGGCGGGAACCGAGCAGCTCAGCACCGGGTCGCCGTCGAGCCACACCGTGCACAGACCGCAGTTGGTGGTCTCGCAGGCGCAGCGCACCGACGCGCAGCCCTGCTCGCGCAGCAGCGCAAAGAGCATGGTATCGGGGGCAATCTGAACCTTGACCTTGCGGTCGTTGAGCGTAAAGGAAAGATCGATGAGTTTGGCAGCCATTAGCGCACCTCGCTAGAATCGACGCCGGGCACGCGGCGGCAGGAATACTCGTCCGTGGCAAACTTAGGAATCTGCACACCCTCGAGCTCGCGGGCAAGCGCGGCCGAAAGCTCGATGCCGGCGGCGCGGCGCACGGCCTGGACGGCGAGCGGGGCCGAGATGCGGCGGCGATAGTCAGCCGAGCCCCACAGGTTGGTGCCGTAGCTCAGCGCGCGCACGGATGCGGCCAGGGCGCGCAGCTCGTCCTCGGAAGGCTGCTCGGCGGCAAGGCCGCATGCCTCGCCCTGCAGCAGGGTCGCACGCAGCGGGCGGGCACCCACAGTGACATGCCAGCTGTTGTTCCACCAGGCGGCGGTGACGTTTAAGGAGGGGAAGTCGGTCGCGGCCTTGCGCACGGCCTCATAGCTTGCGCGGTAATCGTGCTTAACGACCACGACGTGCTCGATCACGTCGCGCACATAGCCCATCCGCACGAACTCCGCGAGCGGCACGCGGCCGGTACCCGTCAGCTCAACATAGGAATCGAGTGCGAGGAAGGCGGAGAGAACGTCCGAGAAGCCAAAGCGGCCGTAGATGCTTCCGCCAACCGTGGCGGTGTTGCGCAGCTGCACGCCCACGATATCGTGGACGGCGAACTCAAAGACATGGTTGACGAGCGCGTTGAGCTCAGTATGGCGCTCGAGCTGGCGCAGAGTGCACATGGCACCGATGCGAAACTCGGTCTCGGTCTCCTCGATCTGATCGAGTCCGCAGGCCGAAAGGTCAATCGCCGTCGCCACGCGACGCGAACCCAGGCGCATCCAGATGCCGCCGCCCACAATCTTGTTGTTGCGGTTCTTCTGTAAGAGCTCATAGGCTTCGGCCGCGTTTCCAACACGGACGTAGGTACCGAACTTGAGCACGTTCTCCCCCATCTCTTCACTTGTCCAGTACTTTTAAGTGTACCAAACGAGGGGCCGCACACCGTTTTAGGACAAAATCCACCCACCCATCCATAACTTGCGGTGATATACGGACTGATTAGCCGTTCTGGGACGCAAAACAGTCCGTATTTCACCGCAAGTTATGAGGAGTCCTCCGGGATAAAAAAGGCTCCCAGCCAGATAGCTGGGAGCCTTATCACATGCTATGTCGAGCGAAGATTTAGCAGACGCCCTGGGCGAGCATGGCGTCAGCGACCTTCAGGAAGCCGGCGATGTTGGCGCCCATGACAAAGTTGCCCTCCTGGCCGTACTCCTTGGCGGTGTCGTCCACGTTGTGGAACATGCCACGCATGAGCTGCTCGAGCTTGCCGTCGACCTCCTCGAAGGTCCAGGACAGATGCTCGGCGTTCTGGCTCATCTCCAGGCCGGACACGAGCACGCCGCCGGCGTTGGCAGCCTTACCGGGCATAAAGGCGACGCCGTTCTCCTGGAAGTAAGTCGTGGCCTCGATGGTCGTGGGCATGTTCGCGCCCTCGCCGACCACCTTGCAGCCGTTGGCGACGAGCGCCTGGGCGTCCTCGAGCAGCAGTGTGTTCTCGCGAGCGCAGGGCAGCGCGATGTCGCAGGGCAGCTGCCAAACGCCACGGCCGTCGCCCTCGTGCCACACGGCGTTGGGCTTCTCGTCAACGTACATAGCGAGCGTAACGCCCTTGTCGTGGCCGGAGCGCTTCTTGTTGTAGACGTGCTCGAGCACAGTGTAGTCGATGCCGTCGGGATCCTCGACCCAGCCGTGAGTATCGGAGCAGGCCAGCACCTTGCCGCCGAGCTGGGAAACCTTCTGGACGGCGTAGATAGCGACGTTGCCGGAGCCGTGCACGACGACGTTCTTGCCCTCGAAGGAGTCGCCGCGGCTCTTGAGGTACTCGTCCACAAAGTAGGCCAGACCGTAGCCGGTGGCCTCGGTACGGGCGAGCGAGCCGCCAAAGGAGAGGCCCTTGCCGGTGAGGACGCCGGTCCACTCGTTGGTCAGGCGCTTGTACTGACCGAACAGGTAGGCAACCTCGCGGCCGCCAACGCCCAGGTCGCCGGCAGGAACGTCGGTGTTGGGGCCGATGTGGCGATAGAGCTCGGTCATGAAGGACTGGCAGAAGTGCATGATCTCGTTGTTGGACT
Source organism: uncultured Collinsella sp. (assembly GCA_902465105.1). Lineage (GTDB taxonomy): Bacteria > Actinomycetota > Coriobacteriia > Coriobacteriales > Coriobacteriaceae > Collinsella. The sequence continues at coordinate 11,720 of CABQLM010000035.1, read as the reverse complement.
TGCCCTTGGGGTCAAAGTCGGAGCCGCCCTTGCCGCCGCCCATGGGAAGGGTGGTCAGGCTGTTCTTGAGGATCTGCTCCAGACCCAGGAACTTGAGCATACCCAGGGTGACCGTCGGGTTAAAGCGCAGACCGCCCTTGTAGGGTCCAATGGCAGAGTTGAACTCGACGCGATAGCCGCGGTTGACCTGAACCTTGCCCTGGTCGTCGACCCAGGGAACACGGAACATGACGATGCGCTCGGGCTCGACGAGGCGCTCCAGCAGGGCGGCCTCCTCGTACTCGGGGTGGGCGTCGAGCGCCGGCTGGATGGTGCCGAGGATCTCGGTCGCGGCCTGGATGAACTCAGGCTGCTCGGGATAGCGGGCCTTGAGCTCTTCGAGAACTTTCTGCGTGTAGCTCATGCTTCCTCCAATGATGGGAAACGAAAAATGTTGATCGCGGCACCCTATGCGCCGCGAACTTTATCGAGTATGGATAATATCGCACTGTTGCGGGAAAGTTTCGCATAAGCAGACGGGCAGATGTTTCGTTTTGATTACGATGCAGGTAGAAGCGTTTTTGAGTGCCTGACATGCAAAACCCGTGTTTCAAACCTGTTTCGTCCACATGTTCCAAACCACCACATTGGGAACAGGCACCTTTGTGGTGATGTTGGTGGTTAGAGGACGAGCTGATGGTAGTCGGCGGGGGTTATGCGGCCTTCGGTGGCAGCGCGGAAGGCCGCGAGCGCATCGCCCGAGAACGGCATGACCCAGCACAGCCCGCAGCCGGCGGTAATGGAGCCGGGCAGCGGCATGATGCGCCCGGGCACACCGGCGGCAAGACACAGCTGTTCGCATTCCATCACATCGAAGGTGCTATCGAACGAAACGATGATCTTGCGTTCGTGATCAGAGGCATCGCCGAACGAGGCCTCGCGGTGCGACTCGCGATACGCCGCGGCGGCCGCTTCCTCTTCCGCAGTATGTCCACAGCCACCGCAACCGCAGGTACAGGGCTCGGAACCATCGCAAGTGCAAGGCTCTCCCGTGTCGGGGCAAATATCGTGAGACATGGCAACTCCAATCGTCTAGGCGAGTAACTCGGCCGCCGCAAACTCCTCGGGCGTATTGACGTTCTCGAAGCAGAGCGTCGAACCCGCGGCCTTAACGATCTGCGGCTCATCCATATAACCAGCCTGAACGCGATTGATCAGGCAGCGAATGCGCTGGCGGTCGCAGGCGAGCAGCTCTTGTGCAACCGGCGCACACGCGTCACGGCGCCAGACGGCGCAAAGCGGCTCAATCCCCCGCTCCTCGCACGGCACGCACACGTCGAGCGCCTCGGCCTCAACACGATCGGCAAGCGCGCCGATGAGTTCCGGCGAGACAAACGGCATATCGCAGGCGACGATCGCCACGAGCGGCAACCGGGCCGCGGCCAACGAGCTCGCGATGCCGCGCATGGCACCCGCCGGCCCTTCAAGATCCGCCACCACACGCGGCACCAGGCCGCCAAACGCGCGCTCCTCAAGATAGGCAAGCTCGCAAGGGCGCGACGTCGTCACAACCAGCTCGCCGGCAACCTGAGCCAGCCGACCCAGCACGCGCTCGATGAGCGGCTCACCGCAAAACGCCATGCGCGCTTTATCACAGCCCATGCGCGACGACAATCCACCCGCCTGGACGACACAAGAAAGATCGGTCCGTCTTACGGTAGTCATACGGCAAACCACCCCCATCGGCATGCTCAAAACCCAGCACACGAAGCCAAATACCGTCGCCGATAAAGTGGGCGGCACGGCAAACCCATGCAAAACAAAACAGCGCCTTTGCGGCACGCAGCAAGACCGCGAGCACAAAAGCGCTGGTAGCGTATGGCGGGAACGTATGTGAATCGAACACATCCAAGACGTTTTGCACGCCTCGCAACGGTTTTGAGGACCGCGGAGCCCACCGGAGCCCATCCGTTCCCAAGTGCGGAGGTATTTTACCAAACCGAGCAGCCAATCTAGCGCAGGGAGCGCAGGCCGCCGGCTTCCTTGTCGAGCACCGTAAAGCGCACGGCATCCAGGTGCTCCAAGATGCTGATGGCGCGTTTGCGCGACACACCCAGGGCCTCGCGCAGCACGCTCGTGGTGGCAGCGCCGCCGGCTGCCTCAATGGCGGCGGCGACGAGCTCGCGCGCATGGGTCTCGGCGGCAGCGGACAGGGCAACGTCGCGCTCGACCTTAACGATCGAGCGATTGAGCGAAAGCTCGCGCAGGGCACGCGTCATGGTGTCGCGGCCGAGCTGCAGCTGTTCGCCCACCTCGGGCAACGTCGGTGCATCCAGGCCGGCCTCGTCAAGCAGCGCGACGATCCGCTCGCATGTCTCTCGCACCACGCGTGCCGCCGCGGCAGCCGAATGCGGATCGAATACCTCGGCACCCTCGGCGGCGCACACACCACGCGAGCAGCCCTCGGCAATCAGAGCCGCGGCAACGCCTTCATCAGCGGCAGGCCACGCAGCATGGGCAACGGCGCCGGGCGTAAAGCCCGTCTCCTTGGGAGCCGCCGCGTGCATGGCGGTCAGGGTCGCCGCTAGTGCATCCATCGCGGCGTCGAGCGCGGCAGCATTCACATACAGCGCACCGCCCGAGCCGGCAAGCTCGCACACAACACCTCGCGTTACCAACTCGTTCAGCGCGGCATCGGCCTCACCGGAAACAAGATCTAGCGCCGCGGCAACGTCGGCAGCCACGACCGGCAACGTCTGCAGCGCCAACCACGCCTCAACACCAGCGACGGCATCGCCGGCCTCAAGCGCTGCAAGCAGCGTGCGCTCCCCCGCCGAAAGCTCGCGCGAGCGACGGCAGCGCGAAAGCAGCACACGCCCGCCGCCAATGAGCATAACGGGCGAATACGACAGCACCACGGCATGGTCTCCGGCTCGCAGCGGCAGCGGCTCCTCCAAGCGCACTTGAACGGTACGGGTCTCGCCCACCGCCATGGGGGCCTCACCCTCCAAAAGCATGATGCGGCCAACAACCTCGGCCGTGCCGGCCATCACATGCACGCGCGCGCCCGACTCGAGCACGCGCGGCTTGGCGCCCTCGCGACCCAGGTAGGTGAATGTCATCATAAAGCGCAACGTCTGACCAAAACGGCCCTCCACGCCGAGCATCTCACCGCGATCGAGCGCGGCGACAGCATCGCCCACCAAGTTGAGCGCCACGCGCTGTCCGGGCAGTGCCAGCGGCGTGTCACCATGCACCTGAATCCCGCGCACGCGACAGACCGTACGCGACGGCAAGGCCATCAGCTCGTTGCCCACCGCAACCAGCGCATCGTGCAGCGTTCCCGTCACGACGGTGCCGACGCCCTTGATCGTAAAGCAGCGGTCAATCGGCAGGCGCGGCGCAGCATCGCCACGCTCGGCACGCTCGCGACAGGAATCCCAGCAGGCACTTACCTGCTCGTCGAGCACCGCAAGGAGCCCGTCGATCCCCTCGCCCGTCTTAGACGACACGGGCACAATCGGCGCGCCCGCAAACACGGTACCCGACAAAAAGTCATCGACATCGAGCTCGGCCAGCTCAATCATTTCGCTATCGGCCAGGTCGCACATCGTCAGCGCGACCACCATATGCGTAACGCCCAGCAGCTCCAGCACATGCACGTGCTCGCGGGTCTGCGGCATCACGCCCTCGACGGCCGAAACCACCAGCACGGCCACGTCGACACCCGTGGCGCCCTGCACCATGGCGCGCAAGTAATGCGCGTGGCCCGGCACGTCGACCAGGCCAACGATCTTGCCACTCGGCAGCGCCAGCTCACCAAAGCCCAGCTCCACGGTCATACCGCGAAGGCGCTCAACCTCCAGACGGTCGGGATTCTTACCGGTCAGAGCCTCAATCAGTGCCGACTTACCGTGGTCGACGTGGCCCGCCGTGCCGACGATAACGGGACACTCCACCAGCGCCTGAACCTCACTCATCGAGCAATCGCCTTCTCAACGCATGCGGCAAGCGTCGACGCCGCCGTCTCGATATCGCGGTCGCCCACGAGCGTACGGACGTCAAACAAAATGCGATCGTGCGAGGCGCGCGTGACGACCGGCGTGTCGAAATCTTGGACGAGTGAGCGCTTGAGCGCGTCAACGGAAAGACGCTCATCGACGAGGCGCACGGCAACGCACATGGTGGGCAGCTCGACGGTAGGCAGCGAACCGCCGCCGGGAGTCGACGACTCCTCGACGATCTCCACCTGAACGGCGCACAGGCAACCGGCCTTGTCGAGCCCGGCGACCATACGATCGCGCAGCTTGCGGGCACGTCGCTCCAAATGGGCCTGCGGAAGCGTAAGCATGCTGAGCACCGGAATATCGCGATGCGCAACATCGGCGCCATCCATGTAGATACGCAGCGTGGCCTCGAGCGCCGACAGGGCCAGTTTGCCCGGGCGCAGGGCGCGCATAAGCGGATGTGACCCACAGGCCTGAACCAGGTCACGACGGCCCATGATAATGCCCGCCTGTGCGGCACCGAGCAGCTTATCGCCCGAGCACGACACGATATCGAGCCCCGCCGCGACCGAAGCCGGCGTGGGCTCCTCACCGCCGCGCACCAGGATGTCATCGGGCAAAAGCGCGCCCGACCCCTGGTCCTCGTAGAACAGCAGGCCATGCTTGTGAGCAAGCACCGCAAGCTCCCGAGAACCCACCTCCTCGTGAAAACCCTCGATGCGATAGTTGGAAGGATGAACCTTGAGGATCATCGCCGTATCGGACGTGATGGCGCGCTCATAGTCGCTCAAATGCGTGCGGTTGGTGGCCCCGACCTCAACGAGCTTGGCACCCGAGGCCTCCATAACATCGGGGATACGGAAACTGCCGCCGATCTCGACAAGCTCGCCGCGGCTGACGATAACCTCTTTGCCTGCAGCGTGAGTCGCCAGCACCAGCAGCACCGCGGCGGCGTTGTTGTTGACCACAAGCGCGTCCTCGGCACCGGTGAGAGAGCGAATCAGCTGTGCAGTGTGCTCCTTGCGCGACCCGCGCGAGCAGGTGTCCACGCTGTACTCGAGCGTGCTGTAGCCGCGCGCGACCTCGGCCACGGCCTTGGCGGCCGACTCCGCGAGCGGGGCTCGACCCAGGTTGGTATGGATAACCACACCCGTGGCGTTGACGGCGGGACGCAGGCTCGGCAGCGCAGAGCGATGCGCACGCCACTCGATGGCCGAGGCCAGGTCGCGCTTAGAGCGCGGGGCAGCACCGGCGCGAATGGCGGCGCGCTCCTCGTCGAGCTCGGCCGTGACGGCAGCATGCACCACCGCGTCGCAGGTCTCCCCCGCCGCCTTCACTACCGGCCACTCGGCAAGCAGATCGTTGACGGAGGGAATGGCGCGCAGGCGGGCGCGCACCTCATCGGACATGTTCTGGCTATCGCTCATGTGCGGCCTTTCAAAAGAAACGTGGATCAGTCGAATACATCAGCTGAGTCAATTACTCGTCATTATCCCCGCGCGCCGCGATCTTTTCCACGCGAACGGCGTTTTCCTGGGTGAGCGCTGCACCCGTCAACGGGTCCCAACGCAGCGGCGTGTGGTCGAGCGGCCCGACACCCAGGGCCTGCCGGCCGCCACTCTTAGCACCGAAAGCGCGTCCGCCGGGAGCGGCCGAGGTGAAGATGCACGCCGGATGCAGATAGGGCGTCGTCTCCACGCGCACGCGATCGCGGCCCATGTCGCTCACAAGCTCGACGACCTCGCCATCGGCGATACCCATGTGAGCGGCGACATCCGCGTTCATCTGCACGGCGTCCAAGTCCGACCCAGCCTCGGCGGCACCGGCCGCCGCGAGCCTGCGCGAGGTATGCGACTCAAAGGGTCGATTGCCGCTAATGAGGCGAAACATCCCCGGGCCAGGCTCCACCATGGGAGCGATCCAGTTGGGTACACGACCCAGGCCGGCTCGTTCCCATACGTCACTTGCCAGCGCAATTTTGCCGCCATCCAAGGGAATCGCCGGCTCGCCCGTACGCGACGGCAACGCAACACCCGTCTCGGCCCAGCCGCGCTCCTTGAGCTCGTCCAGATCAATCCCAAAAGGCTCCACCTGTGCAGCTGCCAGATCGTCAGACGTAAACTGGAAGTACTCGCCCACGCCACACGCCTGCGCCAGACCGGCAAAAATCTCCCGACCGGGACGTGTGTCGTCATGCTGCACAGGCAGCACGGCGTTGCGGTAGAACACGCGCGAATCATTGGCACCCACGACTGTGCCCACACCGCGGTCGGCCTCCAGATACGTCACGTCGGGCAGCACGAAGTCAGAAGCACGCGCCGTCTCGGACCAACGAATATCAATCGTCACGAGCAAGTCGAGCTGCTGCAAAATACCCAACCAAGCCTGCGCATTGCCATAGCCCGCACCGGGGTTACTGGCATAGACGATGAGCCCACGCAAAACGCCGGCAAGAATCGACTGACCGATGGTCGTGCACAGGCCGCGCACCGGATCGACCAGCGGATAGCGCTCGGATCCCAGCTTGGGCCCGCGCGGCACCGGCGGCGTCGCAAAGCGTGCGGGATCGAGGTCGCCCAACACAAGCGGCGTGGGTGGATTGAGCGCGCCGCCCGCATGCCCGATGCAGCCCAGCAGCACATCGACCAAGCAGATGGCGCGCGCGGTCTGGGTGCTATTGGCATACGCGATACCGATGCCGCCATGAAAGCCCGCATCCACCACAGCGGCAGGCGCGGCGGCAGCGAGATCGCGCGCCGTGGCGACAATCTCTGCGGCCGGCACGTCGCACATCGACTCGGCCCACTCGGGCGTCCAGGCACGGGCCGCCTGCGCCAGCTCGTCAAAACCCGTGGTATAGCGGTCCACGAACTCGTGATCGTACAGGTCCTCGGCAATCAACACGTGGACAATACTCAACAGCAGCGCCAAGTCGCAGCCCGGGCGCACGCGGAGCCAGCGATCGGCAAGCGCGGCCGAACCGCTGCGCCGGGGGTCGACCACGATGATCTTCGCCCCGCGCCGGCGCGCATCGTTGAGCGCATCGACGGCCCCCATCGTCGACGAATCGACAATGGAACGCCCCAGGTACATGATGCAGTCGGTATGCGCAAGGTCGGAGGCGGGACTATAACCCAGGCTGTGCTCCCAACCGGTAAGTCGGCATACCTCGCAGGCGCCATCGGCACCGTATACGTTAGGCGAACCCAGCGCATGCATAAAACGATACGCCCAGTAGCGGTCGAACGAGGGCACACCAAGTGTCATGCCCAGCGCACGGGGCCCGCGCTCGTCAACAATCCCCAAAAGGCACTCGGCAATCTGAGCAAACGCCTCGTCCCAGGTAATCGCATCAAACCCCGAGCCATCCCGGCGGCGTCGCATGGGGTGCACAATGCGGTCGCGCTCGTCAAACGGCATTGCCAGGCGATGCCGTCCGCGGGCGCACAGGGCACGCGCCGCGCACGGATGCCCCGGCACTGGCAACTCGGCCACCACACGTCCATCCTCAACATGGGCCGCAAAGGCGCAATCGGCATAGCATCCCCCGCATGTCGTCACCACGGAGCGACCGTCATGCATAGCTCTCGATGCCATCTCGATTATTCCTTCCAGCTCAGGGGTTCAAGCCCCGCCGCACCACAGCTCTGCCACCAGCTGCCGCGACGCAAAGCCCGCAGCATCTACCGCAGCAAGACACGAAGAGCCTCCCAAAAGGCAAACGCCCCTCGGGAGGCCCGTACGTCATTCCGGCTTATTACGCCTCGGACTTCTTGGCGTAGATAAACCAGTAGCCGAGTGCGACCAGAACCGCGCCGCCCACGATGTTGCCCAGCGTAGCGGCGGACAGGTTAAACGCAATGCCCGCGGCGTTAAGCGCATCGGCGCCGGCGACGTCAGCACCATAACCGCATGCATGCATCACGGCACCCATGGGCAAAAAGTACATGTTGGCGACGCAGTGCTCAAAACCGCAGGCCACAAAGGCGGCGATGGGCAGCAAAATGCCCACAACCTTATCGACCACGGTCTTGCCAGCGGTACCGATCCACACGGCCAGGCACACAAAGATGTTGCACAGGATGCCGCGGAAGAAGATCGTCACCCAGTCGACCGTCACCTTGCCGGCGGCGACGCTCACCATGGAATTGGCGACCGCCTCGCCGTTGAGCTTGTAAATGCCGGCCATGTACACCAAAAAGACGATGAACAGGGCACCGACAAAGTTACCGACCCATACGACGGCCCAGGCCTTGAGCATCTGGGCCAGGGTGATCTTTTTGCTCTTGAGCGCGCAGACCATAAGCGAATTACCGGTAAACAGCTCGGCGCCGCACACCAGCACCAGCACCAGGCCCAGGCAAAAGCACAGACCGCCTACGACGCGCTGGGCGCCCCAGCCCAACGTGCTATCGCTCAAGAACACGGTAAAGAACAGGCCGCCGAAGGCGATAAACGCGCCGGCGAACATTGCCAACAGAAAGGCCTTAGCGATCGGCAGGTTAGCCTTGGTCACGCCGGCGGCCTCGGTCTTGGCCTCGATCGCGGCGGGCGCCAGGCAATCGGGAGTGGGATACTCCACCTTGGAATCTGCCATGTCAATCACTTCTTTCCTAACAAAATGGAACAAGTGCTCCTACTGCTCTTGCCCCAAGCGGACAAAGTGGGAAAAGTCGTTGGCGGCCACGGCGTCGTACACGGCGTCGACGGCCTCAAAGACCTCCGGGGACATGGGGTTATAGAACTCCGTATCGCCCGGCTGAATCCCAACGAAGACGATATCATCACACGATTGCTCAATCTCTTCGATCAGAATCGACAAGGGAAGCGAATGCGTGGTGAACATCGACTTGCGGGCCACGTCACGTTTGTCGAGCAAGCGGATGGCGCCGACGGGCAGCGCCATGTCGGCGGCATCGACCAAAACCAAACGCGGCGGACGCTCGCGCTTGACCTCGATGATGTCATCCTCGGGCGTCTGACCGCCATCGATGGTGTACCAGCCGGCAAGAGGCGCGTCCTCCATCTTTTTGGAGAGCACGGGGCCGGCGGCATCGTCGGCACGCAGCACGCTTCCCGCCGTGAGCACGATACCCGCAAACGGGGCGCCGTTCACACGACCATCCACAACGCGACCCATTACTGCAACCTTCCCGTCAGATACACACCCGACACATCGCGCACGCGCTCAACCAGATCGCGAAACTTCATTAAGAACGCGACCTGCTGGGCATGCAGGCCAAAGTCGTCGTCGAACACCGAGATGCCGGCCTTGGCCGAACCGCGAAAACCGCGATCGTCGAGCAGCGTGTCACAGGCCTCGAGCAGCGACGGCACCGCCGCCTTGTCGAGCTGGCACTCGCCAAAGGAGCGGATGGCCTCGAACTTGGTCTTGGCCTCCCCCTCCGGCAGCGCGTCGACGAGCGAATAGAACACGTTCACCGGCACCGAAAGGCGCGGCTCAAAGCAATCGAGCACGCCGGTGTGGTGGCCCACGGCGAGCGTGTAGTACAGCACGTCGCAGGCCTCCTGGGGAACGTCTTCCTCGGTCTCCACAAACTTACGCGTGAGCTCGTAGAAGACCACCTGGTCGGGAGCGTGGCCCAGGCAGGGGTCGGCGACGCCCTCGGCGGCCTCGTCGCTTGCGCGCGAGGCATCGCCAAAAGAGCCGCCGAGCATGCCGGGGCCCGCAAAATAACCAGAGCGGTCCGTGAGCTCCATCTAGCGACCTCCGGCCAGCACCAGATCCTGCAGCGCCGAGTACACCTCGACGCGGCGCGGATCGTCCTGCTTATCGATGAGCAGCGCCATGGCACCGCGGATATCGCCCTTGGGCGCGCCCTCGAGCGTATCCATAAACTCGTTGGCCAGATCGCGGCCGTAACGGTAGCCGCTCATGGCGCGAGCCTCGCGCTCGATGGCAACGCGCAGCTTGTACGGCACGCCGGGGTGCAGGATATCGGCCTGCTCGCCGGCGGCCTCCACCGTGGTCTCGGCATGGAGCTTTTGGTCCAGCAGACCGAGCGCCATGGCAAAGCCGTAGACGGTCTGCGCGGGGCTGGGCGGGCAGCCGGGGATGTAGACGTCGACCGGCAGAATCTTATCCGTGCCGCCCCAGACGCAGTAGTTGTCGTAGAAGATGCCGCCAGTGCAGCCGCACGCGCCGTAGGACACCACAATCTTGGGATCGGGTGCGGCCTCAAAGGCGCGCAGGGCCGGCATGCGCATGGCACGCGTCACGGCGCCGGTGTACAGCAGCACATCGGCGTGACGGGGCGAAGGCACGACCTTGATGCCAAAGCGCTCGACGTCGAAGACGGGCGTGATGGAACCGAAGATCTCGATCTCGCAGCCGTTGCAGCCGCCGCAGTCAACACGGTAGACGTACACCGAGCGCTTGATCTTCTTAAGAAGGGTCGCCTTGGCCTTCTCGATGCTCTCGTCGAGCTCGATCTTGGTCGGGCGGTACTGAAGCCGCTCGGGCAAAAGCGTGGGTTCGGCCATGGTTACTCCTCCTTCGTATCAAAATCCATGATGATGCCCTCGACCGGTGCAGGACCGGCGGGAATCTCGGGCGCATCGGGGTTGAGCTCGCGGTCGATATACTCCGGGTTCACGCCGTGGCCGCCCAGATACTCCATGCCGGGGCCCTGGGGCTCGCCGGACGCAAGCGTCTCGTTGGCAGCCATGCCGGCAGCGTTGCCGGTCTTTACGGCCGAGGCGGCGCGCAGGGCGTCGAGTTCGCGCTTGCACTCCTGGCACATACCGACGGTACGGGCGGCCTGCTCGGCCTCCATGCCGCCGGCCTTTTGCAGCAGGCGCTTGGCGTAGTCGATCTCCTTGTGCGGGGCAAACGGCTTGCCGCAACGCGAGCAGTGCTCGAGCGTGTAGACGCTCTTGCTGGTGAGGTCGTCCTTGCTCATGACGGCCAGCTCAAACTCCTCGGTGAGCTTGATGGCCTCCATGGGGCAGGCTTCCTCGCAGCGGCCGCAAAAGATGCAGCGGCCGTAGTCGATCGACCAGGTAATGGTATCGGCCGCAAGGTCGGTGTCCATGCGAATGGCATCAGCCGGGCACGCCACGCCGCAGGCACCGCAGGCGATGCAGAGCTCAGCATTGTGCTCGGGCTTGCCGCGCATGTCCTTGTTGGTGGGGAACGGCGCAAACGGGTACTTGACCGTCGCGTCGCCGGCCTTGGCGTTAACCTTCCAAAGCTTCAGCATATTAGAGCGCCTCCTCATCGAGCGGAGCGGCCATGGTGCCCTCGCCCGCAAGCGGCGACTTGTCGCGCCAGACGTTCTCGAACTGCTCCTTGTCGAGCACGTGGTCGCGCTTGGCGGCGACATCGGTCACCGTCACGCGGTCGGTGCAGGAGTAGCACGGGTCGAGCGAGCCGACGATCAACGCAGCGTCACCCACGGTGTTGCCGCGGAACATGTAGCGCAGGACCGGCCAGTTGCTGTACGTGGCGGCCTTGGCGCGCCAGCGGTAGCACTTCTGGTTGTTGCCGAGCATGGCCCAGTGCACGTCCTCGCCGCGCGGCGCCTCGGTGGCGCCGATGGCGTACTTGTGCGGGGTGTACTCCCAATCCGTGGTGAGGATGGGGCCCGACGGGCAGTTCTCGAGCATGGTCTCGATCATGTCGATCGAATCATAGACCTCCTGGATGCGAACGGCGGTACGGCCGAAGGCATCGCAGGTGTCGGCCGTGGCGGCGTGCATCTTTTGAACGTC
>CABQLM010000034.1 GCA_902465105.1 uncultured Collinsella sp. | reverse complement strand
GTTGAACGTCAGATTGTCCAAATGCGGCCCGCGCAGCGTCGGGCCGTTACGCGGTTTGGTAAAACCGCGTAACTAAATACGCTCCGCGATCTCGTGGATGAGGTAGTCGGTCTTTTCCCAGCCCAGGCACGGGTCGGTGATCGACTTGCCAAAGACGCCGCCGTCGACCGGCTGGTTGCCGTCCTCAAGATAAGACTCGATCATAAAGCCCTTGACCAGCTTAGAGATGGACTCGTTGCGGCGGCAGCTGTCGAGCACCTCCTTGCAAATGCGATACTGCTCCAGCGGACGCTTGCCCGAGTTGTCATGGTTGCAGTCGATGACTGCTGCCGGATTGGCATAGCCGGCGTGCTCGGTATAGCGCTCGGCCAGGCGCTCGAGGTGTTCGTAGTGGTAGTTGGGGTAGGTACGACCGTCGAGACCGATGTAGCCACGCATAACGGCGTGCGCGAGCGGATTGCCGTCGCACTCGACCTCCCAGTTGCGGAAGATGAAGCTCTGGTGCGCCTGCGCAGCGTAAATGGAGTTGAGCATAACGGTGGTAGAGCCAGCAGTGGGATTCTTCATGCCGACGGGTACCGAAATGCCGCTCGACACCAGGCGATGCTCCTGGTTCTCGACCGAGCGTGCGCCCACGGCAACATAGCTCAGCAGGTCAACGAGGTACTGGTAGTTGGACGGATAGAGCATCTCGTCGGCGGTGAAGAAGCCCGTTTCCTCAATAACGCGCAGGTGCATATGGCGGATGGCCTTGACGCCCTCGAGCAGGTCGTCGGGGGCCTCGGGGTTGGGGTTGTGCAGCAGTCCCTTGTAGCCGGTGCCCTTGGTACGCGGCTTATTGGTGTAGACGCGCGGAATGATGATGAGCTTGTCCTTGACTTCCTCGGCGGTCTTGGCCAGTCGGTTCATGTACTCAAGCACCGAATCCTCGCGGTCGGCAGAGCACGGGCCGATGATGAGCACCTTACGTGCGTCCTCGCCGGTAAAGATTTTGGCGACCTCGGCGTCAAATGCCTGCTTTTTGGTGGTAAGCTCGGCAGAAAGCGGCATTTCCTCGCGGATCTCCATGGGGATCGGCAGTCTGCGTTTGAAATCCATGGCCATACGGGGCCTCCTCAATCTATAGAAAGAGCAATAAGCGTATTGTCGAATGCTCGGCATTATCCGCTGTCGCACGCTAAAGTGCAAGCCCTCGCCACCCCGAAACCTACCAAAAAGGGACAGGTTTATTTTGGCAGGTTTTATCTGGGTAAACGTCAGCTGGCCCTGGAATGGAATGATGCCACGTGGCCTGGAAGGGGCTGTCAATCAGGTCCCAGGGGAGGCGGTTTGAGGGCCGCAGAACAAAAACGGGGGCGCAGGTTGTCCTGCGCCCCCGTTTTCTGGGTATTGCAGTTGTTTGCCGCTGGTTTTTACGCCGCTTCGTCGAACTGCGAGTTGTACAGGTCGGCGTAGAAGCCGCCCTGGGCGAGCAGCTCGTCGTGCGTGCCCTTCTCGACGATGTCGCCGTCGCGAATTACCAAAATCACGTCGGCGTTGCGGATCGTGGACAGGCGGTGCGCGATGACAAAGCTGGTACGGCCCTGCATCAGCGCATCCATGGCGCGCTGGATGAGCTCCTCGGTGCGGGTATCGACGTTGGAGGTCGCCTCGTCCAGAATTAGCGCCGGGCGGTCGGCCAAAATGGCGCGGGCGATGGTCACGAGCTGGCGCTGGCCCTGCGACAGGTTGGTGCCCTCCTCGTTGATCACAAAGTCGTAGCCGCCGGCGAGCGTATGGATAAAGTGGTCGCAGCGTGCGGCGCGTGCAGCGGCCTCGACCTCGGCATCGCTTGCATTGGGACGTCCGTAGCGAATGTTCTCGCGAATGGTGCCGTTAAACAGCCAGGTATCCTGCAGCACCATGGCAAACTCGCCGCGCAGCGCCGCGCGGTCCCAGTCGCGCACGTCGACACCCTCGACGCGCAGCGAACCGCCGTCCACATCGTAAAAGCGCTGCAGCAGCTTGATGAGCGTGGTCTTGCCGGCGCCGGTGGGGCCGACGATGGCGATGGTCTGGCCGGGTTGCGCCTCGCAGCTAAAGTCGTGGATGATGGTCTTGTCGGGCGTGTAGCCAAACTTGACATGGTCAAACTCCACGTGGCCGGGGCGCTTCTCGGGAATTTGCGCGTCGGCTTTCTGCTCCTCCTCGGGCGCGGCCAGGAACTCAAAGACGCGCTCGGTGGCAGCGGCCATCGACTGCATCGTGTTGCTCACGTTGCCCAGTTGCTGTACCGGCTGCGTAAAGTTACGAACGTACTGGATAAAGCTCTGGATGTCGCCGGGCGTGGCATTGCCGGTCAGCGCGAGCTGTGCGCCCACCACGACAACGCCCACGTAACCCATGTTGCCCACCAGGCTCATAAGCGGCATCATCAGGCCCGACAGGAACTGCGAACGCCAGCCACTAATAAACAGGCGGTCGTTTTGACGGTCGAACTCCTCGATTGAGGCCTCGGCGCGGTCGAACACCTGAATAACGTTCTGGCCGGCAAAATCCTCTTCGATAATGCCGTTGACGGAGCCCAGAACCTGCTGCTGCTCTCGGAAGTACGGCTGCGAGAAGTGAATCATCACGGCAAGGATAATCGCGGCAGCCGGCAGCGTGAGCACGGTGACGCCGGTGAGCGGCAGGCTGATCGATAGCATCATGACGAGCACACCGATAATCTGCGTTACCGACGTGATGAGTTGCGTCACGCTCTGGTTGAGCGACTGGCCCAGCGTATCGACGTCGTTGGTGATGCGGCTGAGCACGTCGCCCTTGCTGTGGCCGTTGAAGTAACTCATCGGAACGACAGCGATTTTGGCGGCGATCTCCTTGCGCATTCGGTAGCAGATCTTTTGCGTGACGCCGGTCATGAGCCAGCCTTGGATCAGGCTGCAGGTAGAGCTCGCCAGATACAGACAGAGCAAAAAGCCGAGCGTCTTAGCGATCCAGTCAAAGTCAACATCGCCGGTGCCGTTGACCTTGGCGACCAGGCCTTCGAACAGCTTGGTCGTAACCTGGCCGAGCACCTTGGGCCCCACAATGTTAAAGATGACCGAGCACACGGCAAAGGCGACGGCGGCAAACACGGCAATCTTGTGCTGGCCGATATAGCCGAGCAGCTGCCTCATGGTGCCCTTAAAGTCCTTGGCCTTTTCGCCGCGACGCATGCCGCCCATGCGGCCCATGGGACCACGCTGGCGGGTGGGCTTGGGAATCTGAGTCTTGGTCTCGTCTGCCATTAGCGCTCGCCTCCTTCCATGACGGCTGCAATTTCTTCTTGGGTAAGCCCCAGCTCCTCGGCGGAAAGCTGCGACTGTGCGATCTCCAGGTACGCCGGGCAGCCGTGCAGCAGTTCCTCGTGCGTGCCGGTGCCCACTACGTGGCCGTCGTCGAGCACGATGATCTGGTCGGCGTGCATGATGGTCGCGATGCGCTGCGCCACGACCACGAGCGCGGCGTCGGTGACGTTTTTGGCGAGTTCCTCGCGCAGGCGCGCGTCGGTCTTGTAGTCGAGGGCGCTAAACGAGTCATCGAACACCACGACCTCGGGCTTTTTGGCCAACGCGCGGGCGATGGCCAGGCGCTGGCGCTGACCGCCAGAGACATTGGAGCCGCCCTGGCTGATGGGGGAGTCGTAACCGCCCTCACGCTCGGCGATAAAGTCCTCGGCCTGTGCGATGCGCGCTGCCTCGTGCATGTCATCATCGCTCACCATGTCGCCGGCAAACTTGAGGTTGCTCTCGACAGTGCCCGAGAACAGGCGGCCCTGCTGCGGGATGTAACCAATGCGTCGGCGCAGCTCGGAAAGGGTCATGTCGCGCACGTCGATGCCGTCGAGCGAAATGCTGCCGCCCGTGACGTCGTACAGGCGCGGAATCAACTGCACGAGCGTGGACTTGCCCGAGCCCGTGGAACCAATGATGCCGAGCATCTGACCGGCATGCGTGGTGAAGTTCACGCCGCTGATGACATCGGCGCGGGCATCGGGATACTGGAAGCTCACGTCGCGGAAGGTGAGCTCACCGCGCGGCGCGCTGGCCGCGGGCAGTTTGGGCGAGACGGGGTCGTTGATGCTCGTGGGGCAAGTGATGACCTCTTCCACGCGCTCGGCTGCGATCTCGGCACGGGGTAGGATGACCGAAACCATGGTGAGGATCATAAACGCCATGACGATCTGCATGGTGTAGGAGATAAACGCCATCATGTTGCCGACCTGCATCACGCCGTCGGACACGCCCTGCGCGCCAAACCAGACGATAAGCACGGTGATGCAGTTCATGACCAGCATCATGAGCGGCATCATAAAGCTCATGGCGCGGTTGGTGTAGAGCTGCGTGGTCATCAGGTCGAGCGAAGCCTTGTCAAAGCGCTCGAGCTCATGTTCCTCGCGGTTGAACGAGCGGATGGGCATAAGGCCGTCGAGCAGCTCGCGGGCGGTAAGGTTCACGCGGTCAACAAAGCTTTGCATCTTTTTGAACTTGGGCATGGTGAGGCCCATAAGCACGCCGACGACGGCCGAGACCGCGATGATGGCCACGGCGATGGTCCACTCCAGGCCGGTGTGGTTGGCCAGGACGCGCATGACGGCGACGATGCCCATGACGGGGGCCATCAGGCACATGCGGATAAACAGGGTTGCGGCCATCTGAATCTGCTGAATGTCGTTGGTGCAGCGGGTGATGAGCGAGGCCTGGCTAAACTTGCCCACCTCGGCCGGCGAGAAGTGCATAACCTTGCTGAAGGTCTCGCGGCGCAGGTCGCGGGCGATGGAGCAGGCGGTGCGCGAGGCCACGGCACCGGTCAGGATGGTGGCGACGAGCGACACCAGGCACAGCCCAAACATCGTGGTCGCCATGCGGCTCAGATAGGCGTTCTGCACGTCGGCGGGGTCGATGCCCTGCGCCTTGTACTCGTTCTGTACGTAGCTCACGGCGCGCTGGGTGACGATGGAGCCCGACATTGAGCCCATTTTGTCCGCCATTTGGTTGGCGCCCTCGACGAGCTTGCTTTGGTCTACCAGATCGCCCTCGATACCCAGACGCAGGCTCTTCATGGTGATCTTACCGCCGTCAGCATCAATCTGCTTTTGCATGTTCTGCGCCGCCGCGGCCTTCTGCTGCATCTCGGCGAGCTGCTCGGGTGTCATCGCCGCCATTTGCTCGGGGGTGGGCATGGCCTGGGCAGCGTTGTTGTCTTTCTCGCTGGACGAGCCCATCATGTCGCCCATGGAGTCGGCGTCGATGCCCTGGTTGAGCGAAAGGACGACAGTCTCGGGCAGGCTCATAATGTCGGCAATCTTGCCTCCATCGGCGCGCTCATCCTCGGTTCCCTTGTACGTGCGAATACCGTTTTTGTCTGCCTTGCCAAACGCAGCTTCTACCGTCTCGGCGTCCTTGGCGCTCATAAAGAGTTCGAGGTCGTCGAGCGATTCGGTGCGAATGGTGCCGGGCACGGGCGAGGCGATGCCGCCTTGCTGCACGCCCACGTCGACGATGTCGCTCATGTAGGTAGGCAGTGCCAAATCGGCGTTACAGCTGATTACGATAAGTACGATAGCTGTGAACAGTGCCGGTATATGCTTTTTAAAGAGCTTGAGAATCCTCACTTGGCATCTCTCCTTTCTTGATTGCGATCGATAATTTCGTTGGCACGCCTAAGAAGGCGCACCATCTCTTGGGTATCTGTTTCGCCGAGCTGCTCGAGGAAAGCCGCGGTGCGGTCCTCGAATTCCCGACGTTTGATTTCGAGAACCTGGAATCCCTTGTCGGTCACTGTGACGTGTACGCGACGGCGGTCAGTCTTTGAGTGCTCGCGCTCAATCCAGCCCTTGGCCTCGAGGGCACGCAAGATATTGGCGATGCGGGCGCTCGAGACCCAGGCGCGATCGGCGAGTTCGCTCGGCGTGAGCGAACCGCCAGCGAGCATGAGGGCGCGCATGACGGCCATCTCGCCACTGAGGGCTTTGTCCACAAAGCGCGAAACGCGCTGGTGAATGCCGCCAAACTCGATAAGGAGCTGACGCCCAAGCTCATGGAAATCGGTATCTTCCACCGAAAACCCCTAACACTAGAAACTATTTTAGGTAGAAGATGATACCCCTGCGTACGCATCTCATACAGTAGATATTTGGGACATGCCTAGAAATCTGTCTTCGCGGGCATCTCGCGCTCCCGCTCCGCCGAAAAGTAGAGCTCTAGGTACGTCCCAACCATCTACTCATAGGCGCTTTACCCTGCTAAAGCTGGCATAACAGCTAGAGTGGAGGACGTGTAAAGGCAAGGGGAAATATCAAACAATTCGGTGAACGGTAGCTGATGGCGGGAGCGTTTCCTGCGGATTTGTTAAAAACACCCTAATGGTACAAAAAAAGGAACATATAACAGCCCTGATGAAGGGTGTGGCTATGCTATCCTTCACAAACGGGTGAAATCTTGGGTTTAGGGTCGCAAGACCAAGGTGAATAAACGTTTTTCCCTGTGCTAATGCGCGGCGGAAAGCGAATGAAGCCGGTCATGCAGGTCTAACATTCAAGAATTCAATAAGCAGCGGTGTGAGAGAGCGCCGCATTACACGTAACTAGGAGCGTGGTTACACAATGCAGGAGGCATGGGAAGGCTTCAAGGAAGGCATCTGGACGGGAGAGGTTGACGTCCGAGACTTCATTCAGAAGAACTACACCCCCTACGAGGGCGACGAGTCGTTCCTCGCTGGTCCGACCGAGCGTACCAAGGAGCTGTGGGGCGAGGTACTCGACCTGCTGCTCAAGGAGCGTGAGCAGGGCGGCGTCCTCGATATGGACACCAAGATCGTCACGGGCATCGTGAGCCATCCCGCTGGCTACATCGATAACGCCCATCGCGACAAGGAGACCATCGT
Organism: uncultured Collinsella sp.; assembly: GCA_902465105.1. GTDB lineage: Bacteria > Actinomycetota > Coriobacteriia > Coriobacteriales > Coriobacteriaceae > Collinsella. The sequence continues at coordinate 14,201 of CABQLM010000034.1, read as the reverse complement.
CGGTCTCCAGACCGACGAGCCGCTCAAGCGTGCGCTGCACGTCAATGGCGGCATTCGTATCGCTTGCCAGGCTGCCCGCCAGCACGGCTACGAGATCGATCCGGATGTTGTCGAGCGCTATACCTTTGAGCGCAAGACCCACAACGCCGGCGTCTTCGATGTCTACACTCCCGAGATGCGCGCCTGCCGCTCGGCTCACATCATCACCGGCCTGCCCGACGGCTATGGCCGCGGCCGCATCATCGGCGACTACCGTCGTGTTGCCCTGTACGGTGTCGACTACCTGATTAAGGACAAGGAGGCCCAGAAGGCTTCCACCCCGACGGTCATGACCGCCGACAACATCCGCGATCGTGAGGAGCTGCAGGAGCAGATTCGCGCCCTCGGCGAGCTCAAGATGATGGCCGAGACCTATGGTTTCGATATTTCCAACCCTGCTACCAACACGCAGGAGGCCATCCAATGGATGTACTTCGCCTACCTCGCTGCCGTTAAGGAGCAGAACGGCGCCGCTATGTCCATCGGCCGTACCTCCACGTTCATCGACATCTACGCTGAGCGCGACCTTGCCAACGGTACCTTCACCGAGGAGCAGATCCAGGAGTTCGTGGATCACTTCATCATGAAGCTCCGCATGGTCAAGTTTGCCCGTACCCCCGAGTACCAGGCCCTGTTCACCGGCGATCCGCAGTGGGTCACCGAGTCCATCGGCGGCATGGGTGTTGACGGCCGTACGCTCGTTACCAAGATGAGCTACCGCTACCTGCACACGCTCGAGAACATGGGCACCAGCCCCGAGCCCAACATGACCGTTCTGTGGTCGACCCGTCTGCCCGAGAACTTCAAGAAGTTCTGCGCTAAGACTTCTGTCGCCAGCTCCTCGATCCAGTACGAGAACGACGACCTCATGCGCGTTTACCACGGCGACGACTACGGCATCGCCTGCTGCGTGTCCTCCATGCGCATTGGCAAGGAGATGCAGTTCTTCGGCGCCCGTGCCAACCTGGCCAAGTGCCTGCTGTATGCACTCAACGGCGGTGTTGACGAGGTCTCCAAGAAGCAGGTCGGTCCCAAGTACCGCGCCGTCGAGGGCGACACGCTCGATTACGACGACGTTGTGGCCAAGTACAACGACATGATGAAGTGGCTTGCTGGCGTGTACGTCAACTCGCTGAACATCATTCACTACATGCACGACAAGTATTGCTACGAGCGCATCCAGATGGCTCTGCACGACAAGCACGTGCATCGCTGGTTCGCTACGGGCATCGCTGGCCTTTCCGTCGTGGCTGACTCCCTGTCCGCCATCAAGTACGCCAAGGTCCACCCCGTCCGTGACGAGAACGGCATCATCGTCGACTTCGAGACCGAGGGCGAGTTCCCCAAGTACGGTAACGACGACGACCGCGTCGACCAGATCGCTCACGACGTTGTGCACCAGTTCATGGAGTACATCCGCATGAACGACACCTACCGCAACTCCGTGCCCACGACCTCGGTTCTGACCATTACCTCCAACGTCGTGTACGGTAAGAAGACCGGCTCCACGCCCGACGGCCGCAAGGCTGGCCAGCCGTTCGCCCCGGGTGCTAACCCCATGCACAAGCGCGATAGCCACGGCGCCATCGCTTCGCTGTCTTCGGTTTCCAAGCTCCCGTTCCGCGATGCTCAGGACGGCATCTCTAACACCTTCTCCATCATCCCGAGTGCGCTCGGCAAGGAGGACCAGGTGTTCTTTGGCGATATCGACCTTGATCAGCTGGGCGAGTAACTATTGTTAGTGCTATACTAACAATAACGATTACTGATTAGTGCCCCGGTTTCGGCCGGCGCCTATCAATCGAAGGAGACACATTATGAAGGTTTCTGAAGTTTCCGAGACTCAGGCCGATAACCTGGTCCACATGCTCGACGCTTACGCCGAGAAGGGTGGTCACCACCTGAACATCAACGTCTTCAACCGTGAGACGCTGCTCGACGCTCAGGCTCACCCCGAGAAGTACCCGCAGCTGACCATCCGCGTTTCCGGCTATGCCGTGAACTTCCACACGCTCACCAAGGAGCAGCAGGACGAGGTCATTGCGCGTACCTTCCACGACAAGTTCTAAAGGGACTCAACTCCCGCAGGATCGCCGGGGCTGTTTGGGTTACCTCCCAAAACGTCCTCGGACATGTCGGAAGCCCCCGCTGCGCGCTACGCGCGGCGGGGGCTTCTTGCGTCCTGACGCGGAATATTTTGGGAGGTAGCCCACACAGCCCCGGCGGGGTCCTGTGTAGTCACCCTTTAGGCGGAACTCTCCTAATTATTTGGATGAGTCGTTTACTTACTTGTACTGTTACCGTCTTCCCACTGTTGTTGGGGTATGCTTTGTTCGTATGTAAACGTATGACATGTTGATGGGGGAGGGTGCTATGGCTCGCGAGAGTACTCGTTCTAAGGATACGGCTAAGCCTGGCATCAAGGAAGTTGCAGCGGTGGCGGGGGTTTCGCCTACTACGGTATCTCGCGTGCTTAATAATCGCGGCTATATTAGCCAAGAGACCCGCGATAAGGTCCATGCCGCGATGGAGCGCATCAACTATACGCCCAACGATATCGCCCGTGCCATGCTCAACGGTCGCCTGAATCTAATCGGCATGATCGTTCCCTTTGTGAGCAGCCCGTTCCATGCTCAGGTTGTGCAGGCGGTCGAGCGCACGTTGGCCGAAAACGGTTTTAAGATGCTGCTGTGCAATAGTGCCAATCGACCTGATCTTGAGCGTTCTTATATCGATATGCTTCGGCGCAATATGGTTGATGGCGTCATCGTCAACTCGCTTAATATCGGTGCCGAGGCGTATGCCGAGATGGGCTTGAGTCTGGTTGGTATCGACTGCGACCTTGGCGAGGCCTCTGTTCAGATTGCGAGCGACAGCTATAGCATCGGCGAACTTGCCACGCGTCGCCTGATCGATGACGGATGTTCACGCATCCTGTGCCTGCGCAGCAATAGCCGCATGCGCATGCCTGCCAATAAGCGTACCGATGCCTACCTCGATGTTGTTGAGCAGGCCGGTTTGCCCGCGCTTGTCCGTGAGGTCGAGTTCGTTAAGCCCGACGACGAAAAGAGCGCGGTCGTTGCGAAAATCCTCGATGAGAACCCCGATATTGATGGCATCTTTGCGGGAGACGACACGATGGCGGCCATCTGTCTCAACGTGATGAAGCAGCGCGGCTTGAGCGCTCCGGACGATATTAAGGTCGTGGGCGCGGATGGTGCCCGCCGCACTATGACGTTTATGCCTGACTTAACAACCGTGCGCCAAGATATCGATCGCATCGGAGAGCTCGCGGCGCAATCCATCATCGCTCTTGTTAACGGCGATAATCCCGAATCGAATATCAAGCTCCCCGTTGAACTCATTGAGGGCAAAACCGCGTAGTTCATCCCGTGCCAAAAGAATCTCTCAAACGCCTCTGATGACCGTTCGCCGGCATATGTCAACCGTTTGCCGACGACTGGAACTGCGAAAAGATGTATTGGTGTGAAAACGTTTGACATATGAAAACGATTGACATATCTTGCAGTTGTACCGAGTTAGTATCTCGTGGGAAAGGAAGTCTCGGATGCACAAGGTGTATTACCAGCCTGAGGGAATTTGGGTAGGCGACATCATGCCGTACGGCGAGGACGGCACGTTCTATCTCTATCATCAGCGTGACACGCGTAACCCCGGACCTTTCGGAGAGCCGTTTGGCTGGGCACTCGCGACGACCAAGGATTTCGTCAACTACAAGGACTTTGGCGAGAGCCTTGAGCGTGGCGGCGACGAGGAAGTCGACCAGTACGTTTATGCCGGCACGGTGTTTAAGGTGGGCGACAAGTACCATGCGCTCTACACTGGCTGCAATCGCGATAAGGTCCGCGCACGCTTGATGAAGCAGGTTCTTCTTCACGCAACGAGTGACGACGCCGTCAAGTGGGAGAAGAACATCGCCGAAACGCTGCTTCCGCCCCAGGAGGGTTACGATGACCGCAACTGGCGCGATCCCTTTGTGCTTTGGGATGAGGAGAACGAAGAGTACATGCTCATCCTCGGCACGCGCGTGGGCGAGGACAAGCGTCTGATGACCGGCCGTCTGGTCAAGTTCACCTCCAAGGACCTGGATACTTGGGAGTTCCAGGGCGACTGGTGGAATCCGGGCCTGTACACCATGTTCGAGATGCCTGATCTCTTTAAGATGGGCGACTGGTGGTATCTGGTGTTCTCCGAGTACAGTGATGGCAACAAGACCCGTTACCGCATGTCTCGCTCTATCAACGGTCCTTGGATCACACCTGCGGACGATTCCTTCGATGGCCGCGCGTACTATGCCGCGCGTACCGCATTTGATGGCGAGCGCCGCGTTCTCTTTGGTTGGGTTCCTACGCGTGACGAGGGCGGTGACCCCAGCTCTTACCTGTGGGGTGGCACCTTTATGCCCCTCGAGATCGTTCAGCGCGCCGACGGAACGCTCGGCACCAAGCTTCCCGACAGTATGCTTGGCGCCTTTGGCGAGGCCAAGGCAGTCGAGGCCTTTGAGCTTTCCTGTGAGTCGGGCAAGGTCGAGCAGGTGCTCGCCGCGGATGCCGGCTCCACCTATATGCTCGACGCCGACATCGAGCTCGCCGGTGACGCTGCCGGCTTCTCGGTAAAGCTTGCCGAGGACGCCGAATCCGGTCTTGCCTATGAGTTCCGCGCCAACCTGCGTGAGGGCAAGCTCGAGTTTACGGCGGCCCCCCAGTATCCGTGGTTCCAGGTCAACAACATGGGCCTCGAGCGTCCGTTGTTCTTCAAGGGCGAGGGCACTCATCATGTGCGCCTGGTCGTTGACGACGATATCGCTACCATCTTTGTCGATGATGTTGCGCTTAACGCTCGCTTCTGCAATAAGCAGGGCCAGGGTGTGGCGCTGACGGTCACCGACGGTACGCTCAAGTGCGCAAATGCAACAATCGCGTCTCTGTAATGGCCACAAAACGTCTTATGATTTCGTAAGGGAATGGAGAGGAACATGGACTACAAAGTAGTGTCTCAGCAAGTCGTCGATAACGTCGGCGGTCTGGAGAACATCGAGGGTGCCACGCATTGCGTTACGCGTCTGCGTCTGGTGCTCAAGGATACGAGCAAGTACAACAAGGCCGAGCTCGAAAACATCGATGGCGTCAAGGGCGTGCTGTACAACAGCGGCCAGCTCATGATCATCTTCGGTACCGGTACCGTCAATAAGGTCTACGATGAGTTTATGGCTCTGACGGGCGTTAAGGAGATCAGTGCTTCCGAGGTCAAGGGCGCCGAGGCGGACAAGAAGGGCAAGTTCTTCTCGGTCCTCAAGGTATTCTCGGACATCTTTATCCCCATCATTCCCGCCTTCGTCGGCGCTGCTATCATCATCGGCCTTAAGTCGCTGATCGTTGCCAACGGCCTCTTTGGCATGGAGGGCAGCCTCGCCGATCACAACGAGTTCCTCAAGAACCTCGCAAGTTTCTTTGCCATTATCGCCACCACGTTCGACTACCTGCCTGTCCTGGTTATGTACAGCGCGGTCAAGCGTTTTGGCGGTAACCCGATCCTGGGCATCCTCGTCGGTATCGTCATGGTTCATCCGAGCCTTATGAACCGCAACGCGTTCGTTATGGACCCGACGGGTGCTGAGTATTGGAACTTTGGTCCGCTCTCCATTCCCATGGTTGCTTTCCAGGGCGGCGTGTTCCCTGCAATCCTGACTGCCTGGTTTATGGCCAAGGTCGAGAAGATTGCCCAGAAGTACATTCCCGAGGTTGTCTCGTTTGTCTTTGTCCCGACCGTTACCCTGATTCTTGCCAACGTCGCCCTGTTCACCGTGTTCGGCCCGCTCGGCAACCTGATTGGCGACGTCCTTGCCGGCGTAATCGATGTCCTGTACAACAGGATGGGCGTCTTTGGTGCCTTTGTCTTCGCTGCGTTCCTGCAACCGCTCGTCGTTACCGGTACGCATCAGTTCATCCAGGGTATCGAGGCTAATCTCGTTGCCACGACCGGCTTCAACTACATTCAGGCCATCTGGTCCGTTTCCATCATCGCCCAGGGCGGCGGCGCCATCGGTATGTATCTCATTCACAAGAAGCATTCCAAAGAGCGCAACATCTGCATGTCGTCCTTTATCCCGACGCTGGTCGGAATCTCCGAGCCCGCTATCTTTGCTGCAAACATGCGCTATTCGATCATTCCGTTCATCTGCGCTTGCATCGGTGCAGGCTGCGGCGGTGCCTTCGTGAAACTCTTTGAGGTACGCGCTATCGGTCAGGGTCTGACCGGCGTGCTTGGCCTGCTCATCGTCACGCCCGAGACCCTCGTGTGGTATGTGGCTGGCAATCTCATCGCCTTTATTGTGCCGATCGTCTTGATCTTTGCCTACAACAAGGCAAAGGGCGTGCCGACCACCGATGAAGAGGGCGCTGGCGCTGGCTTCGACGTTAGCTTCTAGTTGAGCCGTTCAGTGTAATCTGCGGATAAGTCCATTTGAGGAAGGGCGTTCGGCTCGTGTGAGTCGAACGCCCTTCCCTATAGACGAGAAGGTCAATGGCGATGTTTAATCAAAAAAATAAGGTGACACGCGCGGACTATGAGCAGTGGCGAGCCGGACAGGATGAGACGGCGGCTCGCATCGCGTCCGACCCCGATAGACTCCTGTTTCATGTGGAGCCTGAGCTCGGCTGGCTCAACGACCCCAACGGTTTGGTTCAGATTGGTGATACATATCACATCTATCATCAATACGATCCGTTTGATGCTGCGCATGGCGGTCCAGTGCTTTGGAACCATCTGACGACAAAGGATTTTGTGACGTACGAGAATCACGGCCCCGTGCTGTTCCCCGATTCCGATTTGGATTCGAGTGGAGCGTATTCTGGTTCTGCCTTTGTACGTGATGGCAAGATTCACTACTTCTATACCGGCAACGTCAAGCATTTTGACCGCGATGATTACGACTACGTGTTGACGGGCCGTGAGCAAAACCAGATTCATATGGTTGCGGAGAACCCCGACGAATTGGGCGAGAAGCGCATAGCTGTTGGACCGGTCGATTACCCCGACGATATCGGCACGCACGTGCGTGACCCCAAAATCCTTGAACACGATGGTATCTACTACATGGTTCTGGGCGCTCGTACGAAAGACGACCGTGGCTGCGTGCTTGTCTATACCTCGAGCGATCTAGAGGACTGGAGCTATGCGACGCGCATTGAGCTAGGCGAGAAGTTTGGTTTTATGTGGGAGTGCCCTGATCTGTTTGAGCTCGATGGCGAGCTTATTCTCGTTTGCTGTCCGCAGGGCGTGCCCGCCGTTGGTTGGCGTTACCGCAATCCGCACCAGTGCGTGTGGTTTTCCATCGAGGCCGATTGGGAGGCGCCGAGCTTTAAGATCGCCGGGCAGGGCATGCCTCCGATGGTCGATGCCGGTTTTGATTTCTATGCCCCGCAGTCCTTTGAGGATGCGGCAGGTCGACGCTTGATGATCGGATGGTCGGGTTGCCCCGATGCGACGGCAGAAAGCCCGACGGTGGCACGCGGATGGCAGTGCGCGTTGACGGTGCCGAGAGAGCTGAGCATGCGCGGTGGCAAGCTCTGCCAGCAGCCGGCGCACGAGATTGAGAGGATGCGCGGCGACTACGTTCGTACCGTAGGCGGAGGGACCGTCGAGGAGCCGGGACGCCTGTTTGATGTTGTGGTTTCCTGTGAGGGAGCTAAGATGATCGAGCTCGAAATCCGCAAGGGTGTCTTTGTGCGTTATGCGGACGGGATGCTTACCCTCGATATGGGCGACGAAGGCTATGGGCGCGACCAGAGGTCGATCGAGCTCAGCGAGCTTCGCGACCTGCGTGTGCTTTCGGACACTACGATGGTCGAGATTTTTGCTAACGGCGGCGAGGCGGCACTTACGAGCCGCACCTATTCGTCGGCGGTACCGGCGATGGGGCTGCGCTCCGAGGGTGCAGCGTCGATGAATTTCTACCGCCTCGTGCATTAATCGTGCTTGGAGCACGATTGGACTTGCTGGGCGAAATGTGTCGCAGTTGCTGCGGCCAACTACCGTTTATCGCGTATAGCTACCGTTTGCGGAATAAGTAACACTCCTTAATAAACCGTGTAGAATCTCAAGCAAGCACGGAGTTTTCCAGGGAGACGCTGTCCTTTGTTGTGTGCAAGGGGCGGCGTCTCTTTGGCGCTTGAGGGCAGTTCTGCAGCAGGATGGTGGACGTGCGTCACATATTAAATAGCCAACGTTGAGATGGGTCGTGATAAGAATGGGCAAGTACATAATCGTGGTTGAATCTGGTTCGGATGTGACGCCAGAGCTCTGCGAACGCTACGGTATCGTGCGCGTGCCTATGCATGTCACGATTGGTGACGAGACCGTCGAGGACGGCTCGATCGATCCGCTCGAGATTTATTCGCGCTGCAACGAGTTTGGCGTGATGCCCAAGACCAGTGGCTGCGCGCCTGCGGATTTTGCTCACGTGTACGACCGCATTCACGCTGAGCAGCCCGACGCGACCATTTTGCATCTCGCGTATTCCGAAGTCACGACCTGCTCGCATCAGTCCTCAAAGATTGCAGCTAAGGGCCGCGACTACGTGTTCTCCATGGATACGCGCTTTGTCTCGGTGGGCCAGTCGCTCGTTGTCGTCGAGACCGCCAAATACATCGAGGCTCACCCCGATGCCACCGTCGACGAGATCTTCGCCTTCGCGAACTCCGTCATGGACCGTGTGTTGCTGGGTTTTGTTCCTACGGACCTTGCCTTCCTTAAGGCGGGCGGTCGCTTGTCCAACGTCGCGTTCCTGGGCGCCCACCTGCTCAAAATCAAGCCCTGTATTGAGGTGACGGACGGCAAGTTCGTGGCGACTAAGAAGTTCCGCGGCTCTATGCTCAAATGCGCCCGCGCCTTTATTGACCACATGGTTGCGAAGGGCGAGATTGACTACTCGCACATTGGTCTGGCGTATTCGGTAGGCCTTTCCCAGGAGCTTCGCGACGACATGGAAGTCTATGCGCACGACCTGGGCTTTAAGGACATTACCTGGACTCAGGTCGGCGGTGTCATCTCGAGCCATTGCGGCCCGACGGCCTTTGGCGCGGTGCTTACGCTTAAGGCGTAAGGTCTGGCGTCTATCGATATCTATTGCCACGGCGGCGGGCGGGTTGCGATAACCCTCTCGCCGCACTTGCGTGAGGCCAAATAGGACAATCCAATTGGCCGCCAAACCGTTTCACCATCATGCGTATGGGCTAGAATGGCTCTGGCATTTATGTAGCTAAAACCAACGAGAGGCAAGGTAGCGGGAATGGCTGAGATGACGCTCGAGGGTGTGGATGCTCGTCCCGAGGATTCCGCATTTGCTCTGGGCCGTGTGCATTCAATCGAGACGATGGGGACGGTCGACGGTCCCGGCATCCGCTTCGTAGTGTTCGTCCAAGGTTGTCCTATGCGTTGTGCATATTGCCACAATCCCGATACCTGGTCCGTTAAGGGCGGCACTATGGTGACCGTCGAGCACCTGATGGACGAGTTCCAGAGCAACCATGAGTTCTATCGCAGTGGCGGCATTACCGTTTCGGGCGGCGAGCCGCTTCTGCAACCCGAGTTTTTGGCCGACCTGTTCCGCGCCATGCACAACAACCCCGATGGCCGCGTGCATACCTGCCTGGATAGCTGCGGTTATGCGTTTGATCCCAACCGCCCCGAGAAGTTCGATGCCGTTCTCAACGAGACCGATATGGTGCTGCTCGACATTAAGCATGCCGATCCGGTTGAGCACAAAAAGTTGACCGGATGCGATCCTGCGCGCATCCTGGCGTTTGGCGATGAGCTTGCCCGTCGCAAGATTAAGGTCGTTATCCGCCACGTGGTGGTGCCGGGCATTACCGACACGGTGGAGGAGTGCGAGGCGCTCGGTCGCCTGATCGCCCCGTGGCATAACGTGGTCGGCCTGGAGATGCTGCCGTATCACACCATGGGTGTCGTCAAATACGAGCAACTGGGCATTCCCTATAAGCTCGAGGGCGTGCCCCAGATGGATACCGCGCGTATGCCCGAGTTGCGCAATGCCGTTATGGCCGGCATGAAAAAGCGCCGCGCCGAGCTCAGGTCGGCTATCGGCTAAGGGCAGCTAAAAGAGCTCCCGTCCCAAAAAACTGGTTAAAGCTGCGGTGAAATACGCAACAGATTTGTTTGATGTGCATAGAAACACCTGTGGTTTCTTTAGAATCACCTTAAACCTCGCTGAATATTTTGGGAAAGAAATACCTGCTCGCTATTATGCTTTCTGTATATAAATGGCGGCAGTCAGGAGGCCACGTGCGAAACAACGCATCGCGGAGCGGATATACGCCCCGGCATGGCGATAAACAGGAAGTGCCGGGCGCGTCATGTTGTGGCCTTAGCGTTATTCGGTCCCGCGTGGCAAGGCTTGCTATTGCCGGAGTTGCTGTTCTGGCGGTCATTATCCTCGCAATGACCGCCAAGACCTATGCATCGCAGCGGGTGACCTTATCCGGCGACGCGACAGTACAAGCACAAAATGAAAAAGCCTCAAAGTCAAAGTGTGAGGCAAAGCAGGCTCTATCGACGGTTGGTCTGCAGGCCGGCTTATCGATAGCAGACTTTAACGACATTCCCGCGGGTGACGCGATTCAGGCCTTCTCGCTTGTGGGCGGCAAGGCGCCCGCATGCTCAAACGTTCAGCTTGCGGCGCTCGAAGATGCCGTCGCAAAAGCCGAGGAATTGGGAGAGGTCGGCTTTGTGTTTTACGACCTGACAAGTGGCGAGGGCGTTGCATACCACAGCAATCTTGAGATATACGGCGCCAGTAGCTATAAGGCACCGTACGCGCTCTATATTTGCGAATCATTGGTCGAGACGGGGCAGGTGTCGCTTGATGATCCCTTGGGCACCTATGGCAGCTCTAGCATGGGTTGGCAGACGGTGCGAGACCTGATTGAGGCGGCGGTTGTTAATTCGGATAATGATTCGTATATCGCATTGCGCAGCGCGTTCGACCAAGATGGTTATGAGGATTGGGTGGCAAGCCTCGATATCGATGACGCCCCGCTCGATGTCATGAGCGATTTTCCCACCTATTGCCCATGTTCCTCGGCAAAGCTGTGGCACGAGATGAGCGAGTATCTTAACGGGGGCACCGAAACCTCGCAGTGGCTGTCGGGACTCCTTGCCGCTACGACGAGATCGTTTATTCGTGACGGCATCGCGGACGATCAGGTTTTGGTGCGCAACAAAGGCGGCTGGATTTGCGAGGGCGGTTACTATTCGACCTGTGATGCGGGGCTTATCGATGCGGACGATCACGCCTACGTCATGAGCATCATGACGTCTATGCCCTGGAGTGATCAGTCGGGTGCCTTGGTTTCGCAGATAGCCTCTGCGCTATATGACATGCGTGCCGTATTGTCCTAGCCCTTGGTGACCGAAACGTTCTAGTTTTGGAATCACAAAGCTTGTCGTGTTCATATGCTCCTAAATGGCATCGAGTGTGATGTGACGGCTTCGAATAGCTCTTAATTGCTGGTACCATACGTGGATACTAGTTGTTTATGGGTTTGGGGGACGGTATGGCCACCATCGCGATTATCGGGGCACTTGAAAAAGAGGTCGCGCAGATTAAAGAGGAGCTTGACGGTGCGCAGGTAGCACAGGAGGCCGGTCTGACAGTCGTAAGCGGCGAGCTTGACGGCCTGACGGTCGTTGCCACGACTGCTGGCATGGGTACCGTGAATGCTGCCGCTGCAACGCAGCACCTCATTAGCAAATATGCCCCGCAGGCTGTTGTGTTTTCGGGTATTGCGGGTGGTTTAAACCCTAAACTTCATATTAACGACGTGGTTATAGGCAGGTGCCTGCGCTATCTGGATACCGATACGGCACTCATCGCAGAGTCTGCTCCGGAACTTGAGGAGTTTGCTTCAACGGGTGCCCTCGTGCAGATTGCCGGTGCCGTGCTCAAAGATCATGGTTTTGTCGATGCCGGGGTTCTCGATACCGCTGCGGGCGATGATCCCAAGCAGTTCCTGTGCGGAACCATTGCCACGGGCGACCGCTTTGTGACGGGCGATGTTATGCGCAATGCCGCCATCGAGGCGACGCACGCCGATTGTGTCGAGATGGAGGGCGCGGCAATCGCCCATATCGCGACCAAGAACGGTGTCGATTGCTTGGTGCTGCGTGCTATCAGCGATAATTGTGACGAGGCATACGATGCATTTTGCGAGCGTGAGTTTGATCTGGATGAGTATGCCCGCACCGCGAGTAGCATCACGCTCGATATCGTTCGCCGCATTGCTGCAGCGTGCTAACCCGTTTGTTGTAAGTGACCTACGACCAAGGAGTGTCCATGGCCGATTCCATTAACTACCAGCTTGCCAAGTTCGTCGCCAGCTACGGCAAGGTTTCACAGATTCCCGAGTCCACCTGTCCCGAGGTAAGTTTTGTCGGCCGCTCCAACGTAGGCAAGTCGTCGATTATGAACAAGCTCTTTGGCCGCAAGAATCTGGTCAAGGTTTCGAGCACGCCGGGCAAGACGAGCAACATTAACTTCTTCGAGGCTGACGACGTGCACTTTGTCGACCTTCCGGGCTATGGTTTCGCCCGCCGTTCCAAGGCTGAGCGCGACCGCTGGGCCGAGCTCATCGGCGACTTCTTCGACTCCGAGCGCAGCTTTAACCTGGTTGTGTCGCTGGTGGACATTCGCCATGACCCCAGCAAGCTCGACCATGACATGATTGACTATCTGCAGGGCAACGAGTTCAACTTTATCGTCTGCCTTACCAAGGCCGACAAGCTCAGCCGCACCCAGCAGGCCCGCCAGGCAGCAGCTATCAAAAAGCAGCTCAACGTCCCGGCCGAGAATGTGATCATCACAAGCTCCCAGACCGGTACCGGCATCGACGAGCTCAAAAAGCGCATCGCCGAGGCCTGCCTCTAATAAGTGCTCCAGCCTAGCAAGAGCCCCTACCAATAAAAAGCAATAATTTCAGCCCGGCGCCCCTTCAAAGCGTGGGTCCCTGTAGACATCGCCAGTCACGTTACCATAGGGCCACCCAGGGGCATCCCCTTAAAAACATTCCGCAGCACGAGGCCCGCTTATCCGCAGCTCCGAAGGAGCAGGATAAGCGGGCCTCAAGTGCGAGGACGTTTTTAAGGGGATGCCCCTGGGTGGCCCGGACAGACCGATCGGCGATGTCTACAGGTATTCGATTTGAGCGCCCTCGGTGTCGCACGTCAGAATATGCGTATCACACTTAGGGAACTGCTCGCGCAGCTTGACCTGCAGGAACTTTGCCACGATGGTGTCGTCGGTTACAGCCATGAGGGTCGAGCCCGAGCCACTAATCCAGATGGTCTTAGCGCCGCCGTTAAGGCAGGTGTCGCGCACGGCGTTGTAGTCGGGAATCAGGCGGCGACGATAGGGCTCCTGAATACGGTCGTCATTAGCGGCGGCAATCAGGTTCAGGTCACCAGTCTCCAAGCCGCGCGTCATGCCGGCGATGCGGCCCATCTGCCACACGGCGGTGGAGAGCGGAATCTCCTGCGGCACGACCTTGCGCGCCTCGCTCGTATGCACCTCGTAAGGTGGAATCACGGTAATAAAACGCAAACGATCGCTCACCTCGTAGCGCAGGCACTGGGGGAGCGAATCGGTCGGCGTAAAGGAGCAGACGGCGCCGCCCAGGATAGCGGGGGCGACGTTATCGGGATGGCCCTCGACCTCGGTGGCAATGCGGACGAGCTCGGCGCGGTCGACGGTGTGGCCTGTCAGTGCGGCGGCGGCCATAATGCCGGCGACGACGCAGGTGGAGCTGGAGCCCAGGCCGCGGGCGACGGGAACGTCAGTCTGAATGTCAATGGCGACGGGGAAGGCCGGCTCGCCCCATGCAGCCAGTGCATCCACAAAGCTCACGTAGACTAGGTTGTTCTCGTTTTGGAACTCCTCGGGGCAGCCCGTGATGGTGAGCTTGTCGGCGCGCTCGAAGGTAAAGTGCGAGTAGAGGCTGACGGCCATGCCGAGGGTGTCGTAGCCGATGCCTAGGTTTGCGCTGGTTGCCGGGACGGTGATTTTGATCATGTGGGTCCTCCTGGGCGGGTCTGGCCGTTTAGTTCGCTGCTCGGGCAGTCCTGGCTCG
>CABQLM010000033.1 GCA_902465105.1 uncultured Collinsella sp. | reverse complement strand
TTGGAATAAAAAGGCGCCGCGGATGGAGTTCCGCGGCGCCCTAGCCACACGCTAACAGCTTTAAGGAGTCAAAGCTGGTTTAGCCAAAGAAGCGCTTGATCTCGATCTCGGCGTTCTCCAGGCAGTCGGAGCCGTGAATCACGTTGGCGTTGACATCGACGGCAAAGTCGCCGCGGATGGTACCAGGGGCAGCGTCAAGCGGGTTGGTAGCGCCCATGAGAGTGCGCATCTTGGAGACAGCGGAGAGACCGGAAACGACCATCTTGACGACCGGCCCGCTCGTCATAAAGTCACAGAGACCGCCAAAGAAGGGCTTGTCGGCCAGATGGGCGTAGTGCTCCTCGACGGTAGCGCGCTCGAGCGTGGTCATCTCCATGCGCTCGATGACAAGGCCGCTACGCTCAATGCGAGCAACAATCTCGCCGATCTTGCGGTCGCGCACGGCGTCGGGCTTAATCATGATGAAGGTCTTCTCGATAGCCATAAGGTAGCCTTTCAAGTAGGTTCGCGCGTGCCCAAGTCCCATTCCGGCACCCGCCTGGACTGCATCGTAACAGAGTTTTAGCTGCAGTTAAACAAAAAGCCGTTTATTGAAACGTTGCAATTTATTGAAACGTTCCATATGTGTCACTTCTGTTTCGAAGCCCGATTAGAGTACCATCCGACCGCCCATCAACCGCATCGAACAGAGCGGACGGTCGGTTGCCGCCCGCGAACGTACCCCCTTCACAACCTGCCCAAAGGTCCTACAAAAGTTCTCGACAGACCCCTCCCCCATAGCAACAAAATACGGACGCCCACTTCAGCAGACGCCCGTAAAGCAAAAAAGATTTACCAATACATGGCCAAAACGGCTTCAGCCAAACCCCTACTTTACCCCGTGGCCCATCTCGACGACCTTGGTCAGCGATCCAAACACGCCTTCGTCGGCCACGAGCTGTGCCTCGGCGCGCCGCAGCTGCACGGCAACGGCGGCAGGAGCGGTGCCGCCCTCGGTTGTGCGCGCGGCGACAATCGAGGGGATGTCGAGCGCCTCGGTAATATCGCGCTCAAAGAGTGGGCTTGCCTCCTGGAACACCTCAAACGGCAGGTCCTCAAGATTGCAGCCGCGCTTCTCGCACATCAGGACCAAATGACCCACCACAGCATGTGCCTCACGGAACGGCAGGCCACGCTTGGCCAGGTAATCGGCAACATCGGTGGCGGCAAGGTGCCCCACGCCGCACTCGCGCGCCATGGCGTCCTCGTTGACGGTCCAAGTCGAAATCATACCGGCCATAACCGACAGGCACTGCATGAGCGTGTGAGCGGTATCGAGCGCGCCCTCCTTGTCCTCCTGCAAGTCCTTGTTATAAGCAAGCGGCAGGCCCTTCATGGTCACGAGCAGCTGCACCAGGTTGCCATACACACGGCCGCTTTTGCCGCGGATAAGCTCGGCAAAGTCGGGATTCTTCTTCTGCGGCATGATGGACGAGCCAGTGGAGTACGAGTCGGAAAGCGTGATAAAGCCAAATTCGGAGCTCGACCACAGCACGATCTCCTCGGAAAGACGCGACAGGTGCATGGCCATGACGGAGCCGGCGTAATGCAAATCGAGCAGGAAATCACGGTCGGAAACCGCATCGAGCGAGTTGGGAATCACACCCGCAAAGCCAAGTTCGGCAGCCGTCATCTGACGATCGAGCGGATAGCTCGTACCGGCCAGCGCGGCAGCACCCAGCGGGCAGTTGTCGGCGGCATCAAAGGCGGCCTTCAGGCGTGTAAAGTCGCGAGCGAACATCCAGGAATACGCCAGCAGATGATGCGACAGCAGCACGGGCTGAGCATGCTGCATGTGCGTGTAGCCCGGCAGAATCACCTTGTCGTACTTCTTGGCCGCATCCACCAGCACATGGCGCAGCTCAAGATTGGCCTCCATGAGCTCCTTGGCCAGCGCCTTGACGCCCAGACGCGTATCAGTCGCCACCTGGTCGTTGCGCGAACGCCCGGTATGCAAGCGCTTACCGGCCTCGCCGATGCGGCGCGTCAACTCGCTCTCGACGGACATATGAATGTCCTCATCGTTGATATCGAAGGTGAAGTTGCCGGCATCGATATCCTGCTCGATTCCGGTCAGGCCCTTGGCAATCGCCTGCTCGTCCTCGGCACTGATGATGCCCTGGGCCGCCAGCATCTTGGCATGCGCCTTAGAGCCGGCGATATCCTGCTTATAGAGATGTTTGTCGACCGGCAGCGACGCGCCAAACTCCTGCGTGACCTCGGCCACGCCTGCCTCAAAACGACCGCCCCAAAGAGCCATGGAACCGTCCCCTTTCTCCAAATACCAAAACAAGCGCCCAAAGCAATGCGCCATATCGATAAAGCGATTTTTCAACCGCTAGTTTTGCACATTCCCCACCGTGCGCGGGGCCATGTAGCTAATTTGCAAAGAAGTGACGCACCAGGCACTTGGCGCCCAACGTCTCCCTCCGGATGTTGCCCTGCGAACCATCGATCCAGGCCTTCAGGCCCATAGGGACGTTCTCGACCTTTGCAGCATCGAGCTCGGGCGCGAGGGCAAGTAAAGCGTGCGCGATAGCATTGAACATAATGGATACTCCTCATATATATAGGCGCAGAGCCGCCAAATTGATAGAAGGAGCCCCGCCGGACAACCCCGGCGGGGCTCGGACTCAGCCGCAGACGCGGCATCATATATGCGGGCGGAACGTAGGGGCCACCGATGTTAAGAAGTGTCAGCAAGCATAACGAAAGGTAGGGACCCCGTGCGCCCGTTATGTATCACGCGGATGGGCCGCGCGGATACCAAGGGAGAGAGGCGCTAGGCCTGGGCGGCGGCGGAGCTGGGACCCTGGACCTTAGCCCACGTCTTGAGCGACAGCGTATCGATCTCGATAAAGCCGGCGCTGGCCTTCTCGTCAAACGTGGTGTCGCGGTCGTAGGTGGCCAGACCGTAGTCATACAGGCTAAACGGACTCTTGCGGCCGACGACATGGCAGTTGCCCTTAAAGAACTTCAGGCGGACGGTACCGGTCACGAACTTCTGGGTATCGGCCATAAAGGCATCGAGCGCGTTTTTGAGCGGGCTGTACCACTGGCCGTTGTACACGGCGGTGGCCCAATCCTGCTCGAGCTTGATCTTGGTCTTGAGCAGGTCGCCCTCGACGCAGATGTCCTCGAGCGCCTTGTGGGCGGTGATGAGCGTCAGAGCGCCGGGAACCTCGTAGCACTCGCGGCTCTTGAGGCCCACCAGACGATCCTCGACCAGATCGAGACGACCAAAGCCGTTGTCGCCGGAGATCTTGTTGAGGGCGATGACGATCTCGGAGAGCTTCATCTTCTTGCCGTCGACGGCGACGGGCTTGCCGGCCTCAAACTCGATCTCGGTGTAGGTCGGGGTGTCGGGCGTGTCCTCGGGATTCTTGGTCATAACCCAAGCGTCGTCGAGCGGCTCGTTCCAGGGATCCTCCAGGTGACCACACTCGATAGCGCGACCCCACAGGTTGTCGTCGATGGAGTAGGGGTTGTCGTTGGCACCCTCGGGAACCGGCACGTTATGAGCGTGGGCATAGGCGACCTCGTCGGGACGGCACTTCAGGTCCCACTCGCGAACCGGGGCGATAACCTTGAGCTCGGGGTCAAGGGCCTTGACGGCGGCCTCAAAACGGACCTGGTCGTTGCCCTTGCCGGTGCAGCCGTGGGCGACGTAGGTCGCGCCAAACTCGTGAGCGACCTCGACAAGCTTCTTGGCGAGCAGCGGACGGGAAAGAGCGGAGAGCAGCGGATACTTGTTCTCGTACATGGAGTTTGCGGCGATGGCCTTGGTCAGGAACTCATCGGAGAACTCGTCGCGCAGGTCAAGCACCTGGCAATCGAGAACGCCCAGGTCGAGCGCCTTCTGCTTCTTGGCATCCAGGCCGGTCTCCTCCTGGCCCACATTGCCGCAGACGCAAACGACATCGAGATTCTTCTCGTCCTGGAGCCACTTGACACATACGGATGTATCAAGACCACCGGAATATGCGAGAACGACTTTTTCCTTGCTCATGGCTGTTTCCTTTCGCCCTTGGTAGCTAGTTAGAACATCGGTCAGTTGCAAGTCATTTCAAGGTCATATACCGTGCAATATCAGGTTAAATAGCAAAAATCAGCACATACATGCCCTAGAAACATGCAGCAATGTCGTGCTAAAACCCAACGACCTCAAAATGACTCTGTTGAGGCAATTCGCCCCATGCGGACAGAGACGATTGTTATCGTCGTCGGGAAATTGCGCGCTGGCGTCGGATGGCATTGTCTGCAGTAGTGATGATCTTTACGAACTGCATCTGCCTCTCCTTTCACCTATCGCCGGGCGCAATTCTAATATCGTAAACGGTACCTTTTCCTCGGTAAGCGGCTCATTCGCCGTCTCCGTTTTCGATGTTCGCTATATTACGATAAAGTGCTCGCTGCGCAAGCGACAAATTCAAATTTCTGAAAAGTTTTTTCATTAGTTTGTGAATTGCAGTGCAAATACGCACCATTCCTGCGAAAATACGCTCGATTACATAGCAGAGGGTCATTACGCCCGAAACAATCTGGAAACGGAAAGGCGCATTTATGCAGACTTATGAATCAGACGCTAACATCGGCAACATTAAACTCATCGCCGTCGACATGGACAAGACGCTGCTCACCGACGAGCGCGTGTTGCCGCAGGGTCTTGATGAGCGCCTGGACAAGCTCGCCAACGCCGGCATCGTATTCTGCCCCGCCAGTGGACGCCCTGCCCCCAAACTCGAGGAGATGTTCGAGGGCATCAAGAACCGCCTCGCCTTTTGTCCCGACAACGGAGCGTGCGTGATCTATCGCGGAAGCTATATCTATAAGAGTAATATCGACGTGGAGCTGTACCAGCAGGTCTTGAGCCGCGCCTCGGAGGATCCGCGCGCTGTCCCCGTCCTGTGCTGCTACGACGAGTTCTACGTGCTTGCCCGCGACCATCAATACCACGACGAGATCAGCGTCTACTACAACACAATCAACTACGTCGACAGCTTTGAGAGCATTGATATCGAGTCCAACAAGATCTCGATCTTCTTCCCCGCCTATGATGCCGAGCCCGCATTCCGCGAGACCTATAGCCCCGAGTTCTCGGACAAGCTCTACGTCACCAACGCCGGGCGCGAGTGGATCGACTTTATGAACCTGGGCGTCGACAAGGGCGCCGGCGTCGCGCACCTGTGCGAGCACTTGGGAATCGATATTGCCGACGCCGCTGCCGTAGGCGATACCTATAACGATATCCCCATGCTCGAGCGCGTCGGTCACAGCTTTATCGTGGACAATGCTGAGGAGCACATGAACGCGCATGCCAAGTGGCGTATTCCGAGCAACAACGACGGGGGCGTACTGACGCTCATCGACGCCATCTTGGCGGCTCATTAACGTAGCTCGTCGGACCTGACCGGGTGGCATGGGTTAACTTTTCGCTCGGTCAGGTCCTGCGCAAGACGAAAGCCACATTAAGTGGCTTTCTTTGCGTGCGGGATCTACGAAAAGTTAACCCATGCCACCCGGTCAGGTCCTGCGGTTACTTGCTTGCCGCCGAGATGGCGTCTTGGCGTCTAGATACTTGGCTGATTTTTTTGGAATGAAGGGGGCTCCATGTTGGCAAGGAGCCCCTTCTGTTTTTGATTACTTTGGGGTTGTTGGTACGTCTTTATTTGGCATCGGCCCAGGTTATGCCGGTACTGGCTTCGGCGATCAACGGTACGCGGAGGTCTACTACGTGCTCCATGACGTCGCGGACCATGGCGGTGAGGCGCTCGACTTCGTCGACGGGGCACTCAAAGTCCAGTTCGTCGTGTACCTGCAGAATCATGTGGGCGGCAAAGCCCTCTTCTTCCAGACGGCGGCTTACGCGGGCCATCGCGATCTTGATGATGTCTGCTGCGGTTCCCTGCATGGGATGGTTCATGGCCGTGCGCTCGCCAAAGCCGCGGAGTTGCGGGTTTTTGGCCTTGAGCTCCGGAATATGACGCCGGCGGCCGTACATGGTCTCGGCGTAGCCCGTCTCCTTGGCGCGCGCTACCACGTTGTCGAGGAACGTACGCACGCCCGGATAGGCCTCGTAGTAGCGGTCGATCATGCCACGCGACTCGGCCATCGAGATGTGCAGCGACTGCGACAGACCGTAGGCCTGCTGACCGTACACGATGCCAAAGTTCACGGCCTTGGCGCGGCTGCGCAGGTCAGGCGTTACCTCGGACACGGGAACGCCAAACACGCGCGCGGCCGTCTCGGCATGAAAGTCCTCGCCCTCGTTAAAGGCGCGCACCAGGTGCTCGTCACCCGAAAGATGCGCCAGCAGACGCAGCTCGATCTGCGAGTAGTCCACCGCCAAAAAGACGCTGCCTTCCCCCGCCGAAAACGCCGTCTTGACGGTACGCCCCAGCTCCGAGCGCGTCGGAATGTTCTGCAGGTTCGGGTCGCTCGAGGACAGACGCCCCGTTGCGGTAATAGTTTGGTTGTACGTGGTGTGCACGCGGCCGTCGCCTCGACGCAGCGGGCCCAACGTGTCCAGATAGGTTGACTTGATCTTGGACTTCTCGCGCCAGTCCAAGATCAAACGAACAATCTCGTGGTCGCGGGCAAGATCACTCAGCACCTTGGCGTTGGTCGAATAGTAACCGCGCTTGGTCTTTTTGAGACCCTTGGTCGGAAGGCCCATCACATCAAAGAGCACATGCGAGAGCTGCATGGGGCTGCCGATGTTAAAGGTCTCGTCACCGGCAAGGTCGCGAATGCTTCGCTCGACCTCGGTAATCTGGGTCGCCAGGCCCTCGGACAGGCTATGCAGACGGTCGGGGTCTACGAGCATACCCGCGCGCTCCATCTTGGCAAGCACCGGCACAAGCGGCATCTCGATGCCATCGAACACGTTGGCGGCGTTCTCGCGGGTCATGCGGTCGCGCAGCGGTGCGACCAGCGCCAGCGTCAAGGCCGCCGTGCGAGCGGCAGGCGCGGGAGCGTCCTCGCCGGTGCCCTCTGCACCGCGCGGCGCAGGCAGCGCCATCTGCAGATAGGTATCGGCCAGATACGCCTCATCGAACTCGGAGCGGTCGGAATCCAGCAGGTAAGCGGCAACCACGGTATCGAAGATGCGCGTGGAATCAGCGGACAGCGGATCCATGAGCTCGGGCTCGGAAGAATCGACGGGCGAAAGCTCGTGCAACAGCGCCTTCATGTCCGGGCTCGCCACGCAGCCCTCCATAAACAGGCGTGCGAGCACGCCGGCGATCACGCCGTGGGCAAAATTGAAGCCCTCAACCTCAGCCGCCGCACCGCTGTCGCCCTCCTCGAGCGCGAGCAGGCCCTTGGACGTCGCCAACCACAGCGTACGCGTCAGGCCAAAAAGCGCGCCCTCTTCCTTGTCGTCGTCCACCACGGCGGCGACCCACTCGCCGGCATCAATCGCGCGGGAGACCTCAGCCGCAACGGCACCAAACGCGTCAGCATCGCAGGCGGCTGCGCGAACCATCGCAGGCATCTCAAACACACTGGAGGCAGCAGCCCCGCCCTCGCTGCCGATCAGCGCCAGGAAGCGGTTCTGCATGGCCGTAATGCCGAGCGTACCCAGCGCCGCGGACACTTCGTCGGCAGAAAACGCCGGGAATGACGTCGCGTCAAAGTCGAGCTCGACAGGCGCATCGGTGCGAATGGTTGCGACCTTGCGGCTCAGCAGCGCATCGTCGATATGTGCACGCAGGTTCTCGCCCATCTTGCCCTTGACCTCGTCAGCATGCGCGATAACCTCGTCCAGGCTACCGTACTGCGCGATGAGCGCGCTCGCCTTTTTGGGGCCGATGCCCGGTACGCCGGGAATGTTGTCCGACGTATCGCCCTTCAGACCGTAAAAATCGGGCACGAGCGCCGGCGTAATGCCGTGATACAGGTCATCCACGCTCTCGGGCGTCATGATCGCCACGTCGGACAGGCCCTTGCGGGTCGAGACCACGTTGACGTGCTCGGTCACGAGTTGATACATGTCGCGGTCGCCGGTCACCAGCAGCATGTCGCAGCCGGCCTCCTCACCCAGGCGCGCCATGGTACCCAGGATATCGTCGCCTTCCCAGCCCTCGGACTGCAAAATTGGCACGTTGAGCGCGACGAGCAGCTCCTTGATCATAGGGAACTGCGCGTGCAGGTCGGGGTCCATGGGCGGGCGCTGCGCCTTATACTGCGGCAGCATCTCCATGCGCACGCGCGGCTTGCCCTTATCAAACGCCACGACCACACCGTCGGGGTTAAAGGCATCGATCATCTTGAGAAACATGTTCAGGAAGCCGAAGATCGCGTTGGTGGGGCGACCGTCCGGCGCGTTCATGGTCGGCGGCACGGCGTGAAAGGCACGGTGCATGAGCGAGTTGCCGTCGATAACGGCAAAGGTGCGGCGCTTGTCAGACATATTGAATACCTCGCTTTGGGCTGGGCACGGTTTGCTCACTCCAGTTTACACGCTCCCCGCCCCGCGGCCACCGCACATCAAGCTCCCCCGCCACCGTGAGCCCGCGCGTGATACGATGGCTCACGGTACATCAACCAGCACGATCGATCCGAAAGGAGCCTGCGTTATGGAGCGTCCCTGCGCATGGAAAAAGTACACGCCACAGCAAATCGAGGAGCTCGAGGAGCTTTGCCGCAGCTATAAGCAGTTTTTGAGCGAGAACAAGACCGAGCGCCTGTGCGTCAAGACCGGCATCAAGATGGCCGAGGAGGCGGGCTACGTCGACCTGGAGACCGTGATCGCCGAAGGCCGCGAGCTCAAGGCAGGCGACAAGGTGTACGCCGCCAACCACGGCAAGGACCTTATGCTCGTCAACCTGGGCACCGCCCCGCTCGAGCAGGGCTTTAACATCCTGGGCGCGCACGTGGACTCGCCGCGCCTGGACCTCAAGCAAAACCCCGCCTTCGAGGCCGGCGACATGGCCTACCTCGACACGCACTACTACGGCGGCGTCAAGAGCTACCACTGGGTGGCCTCCCCGCTTGCACTCGTGGGCGTCATCTGCAAAAAGGACGGCACCACCGTCGACATCAACATCGGCGACAAGGCAGACGATCCCGTCTTTACCATCTCCGACCTGCTGATCCACCTCTCGAGCGAGCAGATGGCCAAGCCCGCCAAGGACGCCGTCGACGCCGAGATCCTCGACGTGATCGTGGGTGGCCGTCCCGTCAAGTTCGATGAGGACGACAAGGACGCCCCCAAGGAGCCCGTCAAGCAGATGTTCCTGGACATCCTCAAGGAGCAGTACGACGTCGAGGAGGAGGACTTCCTCTCCGCCGAGATCGA
This sequence comes from uncultured Collinsella sp., assembly GCA_902465105.1. GTDB lineage: Bacteria > Actinomycetota > Coriobacteriia > Coriobacteriales > Coriobacteriaceae > Collinsella. The sequence goes on along the minus strand of CABQLM010000033.1, from coordinate 11,918 downwards.
GGTCGTGCCCGCCGGTCCCGCCCGCGACATGGGCCTCGACCGCTCCATGATTCTGGGCTATGGCCACGACGACCGCGTCTGCGCTTACCCCTCCATGCTTGCCCAGATCGACGTCGCCAACGTGGAGCGCACAAGCATCACGCTCATCGTCGACAAGGAGGAGATCGGCTCCGTGGGTGCCACCGGTATGACGAGCCGCTTCTTTGAGAACACCGTCGCCGAGATCATGACGCTCGCAGGCGAAGACAGCCCGCTGGCCCTGCGCCGCGCGCTCGCCCGCAGCCGTATGCTCTCCTCCGACGTGTCCGCCGGCTTTGACCCGGGCTATGCCGGCAAGTTCGAGACCAAGAACGCCGCCTTTATGGGTCGCGGTCTGTGCTTTAACAAGTACACGGGCAGCCGCGGCAAGGGCGGCTCCAACGACGCCGATGCCGAGTACGTGGCCCTCGTCCGCGACATCATGGACGAGGCCGGCGTGGACTTCCAGACCTGTGAGCTCGGTCGCGTCAACGCGGGCGGCGGCGGCACCATTGCCTACATCATGGCCAAGTACGGCATGAACGTCATCGACTCCGGCGTTGCCGTCCTGTCCATGCACGCCCTGTGGGAGGTCGCCAACAAGGCCGACATCTACGAGGCCTATCGCGGCTACAAGGCCTTCCTCGAGCGCGCCTAACGAGCCCTCGTAAAGCGCATCAAACCAGCCCTTTATTACTTACGGTGGAATAGTTCCTAATTAAGCCTTTTAGCAGGCCAAACAGGAACTATTACACCGCAATTTCCTTTTTTGGCAGAGGAGAGTCCATGCTGCAGGTCATCATTTCACCCGCCAAGCAGATGCGCGCGGCCCAAGATGCTTTTGAAGTCCTGGGCCTTCCACCCTTTGTGCGCGAGACGGCTCGCCTCCACCGCGCACTGCTAGATATCGAGCGGAATGAAGGCAGCGGCGGCCTGCAGGCGCTGTGGAACGTGAGTGACAAACTGCTGGGGCTTTGCCTCAACACCCTGCATGAGTTCGGGCCTATCCTGAAAAACGACGATCTCGACAATCCCACACTCGCCCGTCACCTCTCCCCTGCCGTCATGTCCTATCACGGCATTCAATACCAGAGCATGGCGCCCGAGGTGATGGATTCCGCGCAGCTCGCATGGCTGCAAGACCATCTCTGGATTCTCTCGGGACTCTACGGATGCGTGCGTCCCTTTCATGCCATCGAACCGTATCGGCTGGAGATGGGCGCGAAGCTCGCCGTTGACGATGCCCGAGACCTCTACGCGTTTTGGAGCGACAAGCTCGCGCGGGTTATCGCCCCGGCAGGCTCAAACATCACGATCGTCAACCTCGCCAGCGTAGAGTATGCCAAAGCCGTTCTGCCCCACCTCGCGGGCGACGCCACGGCCGTCACATGCCTCTTTGGCGAGGGTATCCGCAACGGGAAGCCCATCCAGCACTCGACCGCCAGCAAAAAGGCACGCGGTTCGATGGTCCGCTGGATGGCGGAAAACAAGGTCGAGGATGTAAGCGGGCTCACCGCGTTCGACGTTGGCTATCGCCACTTTCCCGAGCTTTCAAATAAAAACACTTTGGTCTTCCTGAACGAACAGGCCTTGTAGGACCACCGCTACTTTTGAATGTGCTGCCTAGGCACGGCGTCTATTCCGCCAAGCCGTCGGCTTTGGCAATTTCATTTGTCGAGCCGTCCTGATAGGTAATCTTGACATGCTCCACCTCGGACGCCTCAACACCCGACGGAGGCTCCAGGCGCCATTCCGTCAGAGCGATATCCATGGTCGTGGGCACGTCCCCCTGATCTTTGAGTTTCACCGTCAGCGTCTTGAGCGCCGCGTCAAATGTCACACGTTCGATTTCCTCGCCAGGAATAGAGCCACCGCTCAGCTGCAGTTGCACAAACTTGTCGCGCGGATACCAATAGTCGCCCGGCGCGGCAACGGTATTGCCGCCCGCGACCTTCGCCGTCATAATCGGCAGGCTATCGTCCGCCTCGAACGTCCAGGCAGCTCCCCCACGCCCGCCAAACGTCCAGATACAACAGGCAATCACCATCACGACAAGAATCGCAAAACCAATCGCGACAAGGCCATGGTGCGCACGGCTTACCTCGGCCGATACATCCCATTGCGTCTCTCGATATAGATGCTTGTCTTCCATGTTCGCCTCCCCACAGGCACGCTCGTTAGGCCAATCGTACCCATTCGAGCTATACTTGAGCCCATTACATAAACGGGGAGCTTGCAGGCCAAGACGGCAGGCTGAGACTGGGCGCGCCCGCCCTGACCCGCAAACCTGATATGGGTAATGCCAACGAAGGGAGCCGTGCCAATGAGCACACAGACCGAGCCCAAGCTCGTCACGCAAATCGACTTCGCCCGCGCCGGGCAGATCACGCCGCAGATGAAGGAAGTCGCCGAGCGAGAGCATCGCGACCCCGAGTACATCCGCGAGCGCGTGGCCGACGGCCGTATCGCCATTCCCGCCAACATCGTGCACATCAAAAAGGGCATGCGCGCCTTTGGCGTCGGTGAGGGCCTGTCCACCAAGGTCAACGTGAACTTGGGCATCTCGGGCGACAAGGCCGATGCCGCCGAGGAATGGAAGAAGGTCAAGATCGCCGAGGACTTTGGCGCCGACGCCATCATGGACCTCTCCAACTCGGGCAAGACGCGCCAGTTCCGCCAGCAGCTTATCGACGAGACGCCGCTCATGGTAGGCACCGTACCCATGTACGACGCCATCGGCTACATGGAAAAACCGCTGGTCAAGCTCACCAAGGACGACTTGTTCGAAGTCGTGCGCGCGCACGCCGAGGACGGCGTGGACTTTATGACCATTCACTGCGGCATCAACAAGTCGGTCACCAAGACCTTTAAGGAGACCGGTCGTCTGATGAACATCGTCAGCCGCGGCGGCTCGCTGCTGTTTGGCTGGATGGAGGTTACCGGCAACGAAAACCCCTTCTACGAGTACTTTGACGAGCTGCTCGAAATCTGCCACGAGTACGACGTGACGATTTCGCTCGGCGACTCCTGCCGCCCGGGCTGCCTCTACGACTCCAACGACGCCACCGAGACCGCCGAGATGATTGAGCTCGGCAAGTTGTGCAAGCGCGCCTGGGCCGCCGGCGTCCAGGTTATGGTCGAGGGCCCGGGCCACATGGCGCTCGACGAGATCGCCGCCAACATGAAGTTGCAGAAGCGCCTGTGCCACAACGCCCCGTTCTATGTGCTGGGACCGCTGGTGACCGATATCGGTGTGGGCTACGACCACATCACCGCCGCCATCGGTGGCGCCATCTCCGCGAGCTCCGGCGCCGACTTCCTATGCTACGTGACACCGGCCGAGCACCTATGCCTGCCTAACGCCCAGGATGTGCTCGACGGCCTCATGGCCACCAAGATCGCCGCACACGCCGCCGATATCGCCAAGAAGGTGCCGCACGCCCGCGACATGGACGACAAGATGGGCCAGGCACGCCGCAAACTCGACTGGAACGCCATGTGGAAGTGCGCGCTCGACCCGGTTACGGGCAAGAGGCGCTACGAGGAGTCCCCCGCTGCCACCGAGGGCACTTGCACCATGTGTGGCAAGATGTGCGCCGTCCGCACCGTCAACAAGGTGTTCGAAGGCACGACGATCGACCTCGGTATGGAGGACTAGCCTTATCGCCGCAATCGCCTATAGGCTCGCCGCAGCGCCTGCCAATTGTTAACTTGTGAACATTTTCTTACATTTACGTAAAGATTGCACCGCCCGCCCGGGATCGGCATACAGCCGGCCCGGGCAACTTTATAATGCAGGCAGAAGACCCATTTGAATCCGACCGAACAAGGGAGCGAACATGGATCGTAGTAAGGTACCCGCCGTTCTATCCATCGCGGGATCCGATTCCAGCGGTGGTGCCGGCATTCAGGCCGACATCAAGACCATCACGGCGCACCGCCTGTATGCCGAGACGGCCATCACAGCCATAACCGCACAAAACACGCTCGGTGTCACCGCCGTGCAGAATATCTCCCCGGATATTGTCGCGGCGCAGATCGATGCCGTTTTTGACGATATCCGCCCCAGCGCCGTCAAGATCGGCATGGTCTCCTCCGCCGAGATTATCGAGGTTATCGCCGACCGCCTGAGCGATTGGGACGCACAAAATATCGTCGTCGACCCCGTCATGGTTGCCACCTCGGGCGCTCGTCTGATCGCAGAGGACGCCGCCGAAGCGCTTACACGCCGCCTGTTCCCACTGGCGACCGTCATCACGCCCAATATTCCCGAGGCCATGGCGTTGCTCGATTATGAGGTCGATTCCGAGCGCACGCAGCAAAATGCCGCCATGCTTCTCACCCGCCGCTTTGGCTGCGCGTCTCTCGTTAAGGGCGGGCATTTTGTCAACGAGGCCAACGATGTGCTAGCAGAGCCCGCGCCGCTCGATGACGAGGGCAACCATCTGGGCGATCCGCTCACCACGTGGTTCCGTCACAAGCGTATCGACACCAATAACACGCACGGCACCGGCTGCACGCTCTCGTCCGCCATCGCCTGCGCGCTAGCCCAGGGCATGGATCTTGCCGATGCCGTCAACGCCGGCAAGGCCTACCTAACGGGCGCTCTCGCCGCCGGCTTTGACATGGGCAAAGGCTCCGGCCCCGTCAATCACATGTGGCAGTACTAAGATTCGCAGCCCAAAACCACCGCAAAGGGGACAGGCACCTTTGCGGTGGTTTCCACAAACATCTCGATCTGTAACAGTTAGAGCCCATTTTTCGGCCCACCTGTTACAGATTGAGACATTCAAATTCCGCTGAGACGATAATCTTGATCTGTAACAGTAACTCGGCAAAATCGACCCTAGATGTTACAGATCGAGACAAACGACCGATATCGACCTAAATAATCTCGATCTGTAACATCTAGCCCATTTTCGACCTTACAACTGTTACAGATCAAGACAAACCAACGAAACAAGCCGCCGCAAGGGGAACTTTTGCACCGCTTTGGGTCGCGCTATTCTCCGAGCATCTCTTGGAGCTTGGCTGCCACCGCGTGGCCCAAGCTCTCGTGGCTTTCGGGCATCATGTGCAGATAATCGATATCGCCCGGCTCGGCAAAATCAGCGGCATTCAAAAAGTCGCAGCCAAACTGTTTGGCAGCATACGCATAGTATTCGGCAAAATGCTCCGAGGCCTCGACGGAGTGCTCGTCAAAGTCGGTCATGTACACATCGGCAATCTGCGGTTTAATCTTGATAGGCGCCATCAGCAGGATACGCGGGCAGGGCGCGGCTTCGGTCCAGGGAAACGCGCGGACGGTGCGAATCAGCGCCATGGCACCGTCAGCGATATCGGCAGCCCCCACGCTAAAGACCGTCTTGCAGTCGTTGGTGCCCAGCATAATCACGATCGCGTCCAGCGGCTTATGAGACTCGAGCAGCATCGGCAACGCGCGGATGCCGTTGAGATTGGTGTCCAGATGGCACATGTCGTCGCGCACCGTCGTGCGGCCGTTTAGGCCTTCCTCAATCACGTGCCAACCCTCGCCTAGGTCGTGCTGGGCCACGCCGCACCAGCGCACATCGTGTGCATAGCGCACCGCGGTGCCGTCGCGCATGCCCGCCGGATCATAGCCATAGGTATTGCTGTCGCCAAAGCACAGAACGTTTTTCATCTTGAGTTCCCCATTCCGTAAAAAGCCGACGGGAGCAATCCCTCCCGTCGGCTTGGCATATCACATCGCGCGCACCGCTTACAGGTACTTGCGCCAGTCGTCCTCGTCCTCATCGTCCTCGGCGGCAGCTTGAGCCTGCTCGGCGGCGCGAGCAGCCGCAGCGCGTGCGGCAACCTGGGCATAGGACTCCTCGTTGCGCTCGGGGAAGCTTGCCAGCACGTGCTCGAACTTGGCAAAATCCTCATCCCAGCGCGTAGAGGGCACGGCAAAGAAGACCTGCTTGACCTTGAAGTCGCCCGATGCGAGCTCCTTGCGGAAGAGCTCGGCCACGGCCTCGGCGTCAAAGCCGTTGTTGTCGCAGCCCCAAGCACCCAGTACGAGCTTCTCGCGACCCAGCTCATCGCAGACAGCAAGCACAAAGCGAATGCGGTCGCGCAGGGCGTCAAGCAAGGCATCGTCACCCACGCGATACTCCTGGCGAGCACGCTTGGCGTTGGGTGCAGCGGCAACGATTACGTCGGCATAGGCGTGCACATGGTTGCGATCGAAGCGCACCGCGGGCACCACCAGCGCACGGTTGCGGTACAGCTCGCAGTTGATGTTGCGGCGACGGTTCTCGCCGTACCACTTACGCTGCTTATCGAGGACGTTGTACAGATACGAATCGGCACAGAGTGTGGCCTCCTGACCCAGATAGCCCTGAATATAGCCACCGCCCGGGTTGGTGAACGAAGCAAAGGCGAGCACGGCCATGTCGCAGAACTGCGCGTAGCCACGACCGTTATCTAGAATGACCTGCGTGGCAGAGGCGTCGAGCACGGTGACCTCGGGCAGGACCGGAGCGGGTTCCTCGGTGGTCTCCCCGGCAACCTCAACGTCGACCGCGGCCTCGTCCTCGGCGGCCTCAGCCTCAACAGCCTCCACAGTCTCTTCCTCGGCGTCCTGCTCCTCGGCAGCCGCCGCTTGGGCCTTGGCCCTCATCGCCGCGACAAATCCGTTAGGCATACCATCGAACTCGCGCACGCCGGCAAGCGAGCGCTCGATATCCTTGGCACATGCCTCGGACATACCCGCCACATGGCGCTCGGCGGCCTTGGCACGCGCCTCGCGCTTGGGATTGGGTTGCCCCGATCGATTAGACCTACGAGAACGGTTCCTGTTGTCGACGTCTGCCATAAGTGGTCACCTTTCCTGTCGCTGTCGCTATCGGCTTTTCCCATCCATGATACCCCGCCACATACAAAAAAGACGGCCCCAAAGGACCGCCTTTCGCATCGTTTTACCGTGTCCGGCAGGAAGCGTCGCAATGCCGCGCTTTAATCGCGACGGCCGAGGATGTTCAGAATGCGCAGGAACACGTTGATAATATCCACGAACAGGTTAGAGGCCATAAGCACGGCGTTGGGTAGCGTGGGCGGCACCGTCGTTGCCACATAGGTGTCGTAGCCGATGAAGCCGGCGAACACCACAATCACGATCAGGTCGGTAACAGTCTGCGAAACGCCCATGAACATCAGCACGATCTCGACCAAAATCGTGGCAAGCAGAATGCCAAAACCAATGCCATACACACGCTGGAAAAACTTGGGGAAGGTCACGCCCAGCGCGCCAAAGACAAAGGTGATGACAGCGGTGGCGATAAAAGCGGTGTTGATGGTGGGCAGGTCATAGTTGGCAAGGCCAAACGACGCGGTCAGGCCAAAGGTGCTCGCAAAGATCACGTAACCCACGAGCGACAGGCCCACGGACTGTTTGCTGGCAGCAGCAGACATCATGACGATGCCGACAATAGTCAGGATAAACGAGCCAAAGACCAGTGGCAGGGCGGCCCCGCTCATCATCATGCGGGCAAACGCCATGGTGCTCGTAAAGTAAGCACCGGCGCCCATGGCGCAAAAGCCCAAGAAGATGAGGGCAGACATGGCAAGATTGTACGCGCGCGGCGACATCTCCTTGGCGCGACTTGCGCCAGTCTCGATGGGGCCGTTCTGATAGCCCTGGATATCGTTCATACTTCGTCCTTTCAAAAGGCGCACGACAGCGCCGCAGGTGACAAGATTCCTGTCATTGTACCCAAATGCCGTACGTCCTTACCTACGGCGCTCGTTCTCGAGCGTACGATCAAAGGCCCAGACCCACCAACGCATCACGTGCGCCTGCGAGCCATCTGGTCGTTCGCGCGTCTGATCCTCCAGATACAACTCGGTCGCGTGCCCGCCAAAACGCACCTTATAGGTTGCCGTACGAATGCCGTGAACCGTCAGGCCAAAACCGGTGGACGAGACAATCTCGTCGATCGTAAAACAGCGACCGTCGACCCAGCAGACGGTAACCGGCACGACCTGTCCGCCCGCGAGAATGCGAGCCACAACGTCCACATACTGCTTGTGCACGCGTCGAGTTTTGCCATCTGTCTGTCGATATTCCATGCCTCCTATTATCGAACGCATGTTTGCATGTTGTAAAGCGAACAGACTGTGGTTTTGGAGTGTCGGAGCGTGCGCACGTGTCCGCATGGCGTGTTAGCAAAAAGAACACCCGCGGTCAACAGGGCTAATATTCAATTTTAGTGCCAAAAAGTTCACTTCTCCCATCAGAACTCGGTAAAGAGACCCGCAGGAGGTGATACGATTTATCATGTTTTTGTAACGTGTCTGCAAACTTCGAGAAAGCCCATATATGGACGTAACGTTCTCAACCTTCCTCGGCCAAATTGTGTCGAACCCAGTCCTTGCCGTCACCGTGATCCTCGCGCTCGGCGCCATCTTCGTCAATGGATGGACCGACGCGCCCAACGCCATCGCGACCTGCGTCACTACGCGTTGCATGCCCGCCCGCGCCGCCATTCTCATGAGCGCCGCATTCAACTTCCTCGGCGTGCTCATCATGACGCACTTTAACGCGAGCGTCGCCAACACCATCTCACATATCGTCGACTTTGGCGGAAACAGCACTATGGCACTCGCCTGTCTATGCGCGGCGCTGTTCTCCATCGTCGTCTACGGTGCCACGGCATCGCGTTTTGGCATCCCCACCTCGCAGAGCCACAGCCTCATCGCAGGTCTGACCGGTGCCGCCATCGCCCTCGGCGGCGCAAGCAGCGTCAATGTTCACGAGTGGATGAAGGTCATTTACGGCCTGGCGCTCTCCATTGGCTTGGGCTTTGTCATGGGCTGGATCCTGTGCAAGCTCGTCTCGATTCTTTTCGCCGCCGCCAACAGGCGACGTGCCAACGTCTTCTTTAAATATGCTCAGATCGCGAGCGCCGCGGCCATGAGCTTCATGCACGGCGCGCAGGATGGACAGAAGTTCATCGGCGTGCTCTTTTTAGGCGTGGCCTTCGCCAACGGCCAGACTAGCGTCGGCAACGCGGGAATCCCCATCTGGATCATGCTGCTGTGCTCGGCCACCATGGGCATCGGCACCAGCGTAGGCGGCGAGCGCATCATCAAGTCCGTCGGCCAGAGCATGGTCAAGCTCGAAAAGTACCAGGGCTTCTCTGCCGACCTCGCAGGCGCCGCAAACCTGCTGCTTGCCACCCTTACCGGCATCCCCGTGTCCTCCACCCACATCAAGACCTGCGCCATCATGGGCGTCGGTGCCGTCAAGCGCCTTTCGGCCATCAACTTTGGCGTGGTCAAGGACATGATGTTCACCTGGTTCTTTACCTTCCCCGCCTGCGGACTCATCAGCTTTGTCATGGCCAAGCTGTTCATGATGTTCATCTAGTCAAACCGAGCGTCCATCCGGACCGTAATACTTCGCCCACCCGTCTTCGCCTCGAAAGGACCCACTCATGGCAAAGAAACCCGATTCGTTCTACTTCGACAACTACGTCGCCTGCGCCGACCTTGCCGTCCAGGCCGCCGAGCTGCTCACCAAGATTTTCGAGAACTTCGACCCCGCAAAGATTCACGATATGCTCAACAAGATGCACGCGATCGAGCATGCGGCCGACAAGAAGCACCATGAGCTTGAGGACGCCCTGCTCACGGCTTTTATCACCCCGCTTGAGCGCGAGGATCTGGACCTGATGAGCTGCTCGCTCGACACCGTGCTTGATCGTATCGAGGGCGTCGTGCAACGCGTCTACTTCACCAACATCCAGAGCATCCACCCCGATGCCATCGTGATCGCCCACAAGGTGACCGACGCCTGCCGTGCCATGAAGGACCTGATGGTCGAGCTGCCCAACTACCGCAAGTCCAAGACCCTGCGCGAGCTCGTCATCCAGATCAACACGATCGAGTCCGAGGCCGACGAACTCTACATCAACGCCATGCGCAACCTGCATGTCAACGGCAAGGACCCGCTCGAGGTCATCGCCTGGCGTGACGTGTACGCCTTCCTGGAGTACTGCGCCGACTGCTGCGAGAATGTGGCCGATGTTGTGGATTCGATTGTCATGAAGAACAGTTAGCGGTTAATTGGGAATACGCCTCCCATCGGCGAAGGCCCGACACCTATTTGCTTTCTTACTCCGGCTGCATGGCAGAGTCGTTCGAAAGTAAATAGGTGTCGGGCCTTCGCCTTGCGTACCACCATTGGGAACCTTGGCTGACAGTCAGAATGCGATTGGGGCTTGGCTGATACGGACTTTTATGCCCGAATGGATACTTTGAAGCTGTACTGAGCGTTTGGCTGAATGGAGCTTTGGGTACCCTTTGTTTTGCTTTGGGTTGATTTGCTGACTTTGGAGGGATTGGTTATGGGATATTTTGATTTGGCTCGGTCTCGGTATTCTTGTCGTTTGTTTGAGGATCGTTCTGTTGAGCAGGCTGTGGTGGATGCCATTGTTGAGGCGGGGCGTATTGCTCCTTCTGCTTGCAATAAACATCCCTCTCGTGTGATGGTGCTGGATACGCCCGAGCTGCTGGAGAAGGCCGCTGCTTGTCAGCCTCGGTTTGCTCGTGATGGGTCCATCTTTGGAGCGCCGCTTATTTTCCTTATTTGCAGCGTTACCGATAATGCTTGGGTGCGTCCGTATGACCAGATGAACTCCAGCACTATCGACACCTCGATTGTTTGCGATCAGATGATGATGGAGGCCGAGGAGCAGGGCCTGGGAACGTGCTGGGTGTGCCATTTTAAGCCTGAGGTAGCCATGGAGCAGTTCAACCTGCCCGAGGGCGTCTATCCCTATCACATGCTCGTCTGCGGCTATCCCGCCGACCACATCGCCGACCCCGAGCATCGCGAGGCCCGCACCATTCCCCTCTCCGACTTCATCCTTAAGTAGTTTATTGGGACATGCCTTAATATCTACCTTTGGCCTCCAACCGGTCCGCCGGGCTCTGCGCCACCACGCGCGGGGCTCGGCGTTTTGTTTACAGCCACAAAAAAGGAGCCCGCAAGTGCGAGCTCCTCTCAAAGACACTAGATTCTAGCTCTGATGCTAATCCAAATCGTCGGCAGCGAAGTTATCGATCGGGGCGAAGGGATCGGCCACGGGAATGACCGGCTCGGCGACAGGCAGCGGCTCGGCTGCGGGCATCGTCACCGCGGGAGAAGCAGCGGAACCGACCGGCGTGGAAGCCATGAGATCGGCCGGGAAGGAGTTCTGTGCATCGTCCATAAAGTGCTGGATGAGCTTAAGGTACTCGGCCTTGAACTCCTCGCGAGAAGCCTTCAGACGGTCAATCTCCTCGAGCTCGGCCTGCTTCTCGGTCAGAGCCTGGCGAATGACCTCACGGGCCTTGGCGTCGGCCTCGTTGCGGATGCGGTCAGCATTCTCGTTGGCATCGTTGACGATGCTCTCGGCGGTCTGTTGGGCAGCGATCAACGCCGCGGAAATCTGGCGCTCCTGAGCGGAGAAGTCGGGTGCGGGAGCGGCCACAGGAGCGGCGGGCACGGCCTGCGCGGCAGCATCCTGAGCCTGAACAAGCTGAGCCTGCGTATCGGCAAGCTGCTGCTCAGTGGCGGTCAGACGGCCCTTGAGGTCCACGATCTTCGCCAGCATAGCGTCAACCTCGGAAGACAGCGTCTCCAGAAAGACATCGACCTCGGCGGGATCGTAGCCACGCTTGGCCTCAGAGAAGGTCTGAGCCTGAATGTCAGCAGGGGTAATAGCCATAACAAGTTCTCCTTTATCTTCGCCTTGGCGCCGTGCGCCCGACGTGAGTTACTAAGCCAGTTCTATACGAGTATACCTATAAGAAGCTGCAGAACCAGCTTTTGCACCAACTGCAACGCAATAATCGCAACGACCGGCGAAAAATCGATGCCGCCCATCGGCGGG
>CABQLM010000032.1 GCA_902465105.1 uncultured Collinsella sp. | reverse complement strand
GGTCGTCGCTGGGGATGGCCGCGATTTAGCGGTCCAGGAAATCGTCCGCAGTCCCGATTCAGAGCGGGATGCGCTTTCCGCTTTAGGGACGCCTGGGAAAGCGCGACCCGGAATTATGAGAAATAACGGGATACGCTTTCCGGTTGGGCCTGCTAATGGAAATCGCGGCCCATTATTGGGCGAAAAAACGGGACACGCTTTCCGACGCCCACCTTTGGGCGCCTGCGCATTTTGGCGCATCATCTCGAGCTTGCCCGCCCTCAGACATTCCTCCCGCTTTTGCACTACTTTGTAGACCGTTTGACCGCCTGTCCGTGTGCACGGGTATACTCAAACAAATAGTTATGCTGTGCAAAAGCGATGCGGGTTCAACCCGCGTGATTCGAAGGGGGCAGTGATGGAGAGGATACTCGGCGTTAATCTCTCTGGCTGGTTTATTCCCGAGCCTTGGGTGACCCCGTCGCTGTACGCGGCGACCGGCGCATCCAACGCAGCCGAGCTGCAGGAGGCTATGGGCACCGCCGCTTATAACGAGCGCATGCGTCGTCACTACGAGACATTTGTGAGCGAGGATGATTTTCGCCGCATTGCGCAGATTGGCCTGAATGCCGTGCGTTTGCCGGTGCCGTGGTATGCCTTTGGCTCGCAGGAGTCCGAGGCTTCCTACATCTCGGTCGTCGATTACATCGACCGTGCTATCGAATGGGCTGCTAAGTACAAGATTCGCGTACTGCTCGATTTGGCGACCGTGCCTGGTGGACAGGGCGATTCTAACGATTCGCCCACCACGCCCGAGACCGTCGCCGAGTGGCATTCATCCACCAACGGTCGCCACGTCGCGCTCGACGTTCTTGAGCGTCTTGCCGACCGCTATGGTGAGGCCGAGAGCCTTTTGGGCATCGAGTTGCTGGACACACCGCAGATGAGCGTCCGCAAGGGCCTTTTCACCATGACGGAGGGTATTCCGGCGCACTACCTGCGCAACTTCTATCGCGATGCTTACGAGCTTATTCGCTCGTATATGCCCGAGGACAAGATCATTGTCTTTTCGTGCTCGGGGCATCCCGGCGAGTGGAAGCACTTTATGCGCGGTGCCAAGTACAAAAATGTCTATATGGACCTTCATCTGTATCACTACCGTGACGAGTTTGCGCTCGATATCACGAGTCCCCGCGGATTGACGACGGCGATCTCGCGTAATAAGCGCGAACTCAAAGAAGCGATTTCGACTGGGTTCCCCGTACTGGTGGGCGAATGGTCGGGCGCGGCGATCTTTGCCAACTCGTCGGTTACGCCCGAGGGCCGCAACGCCTACGAGCGTGTGTTTATCGCCAACCAGCTGGCTTCGTTTGCGCCGGCTGCCGGTTGGTTCTTCCAAACGTGGAAGACCGAGAAGCGCATTGCGGCATGGGACGCCCGCGCGGCGCTCGGCACGCTCGAGCGCGGCATGATTGAATAGGTTGATATGACGCAAAACAGCGCCCGTATGGGCAAACTTTATATGGTCGGGACGCCCATCGGTAACCTGGGCGACCTGTCCCCGCGCGTCGGCGAGGCATTTGCCGCCGCCGATGCGATTTGCTGCGAGGACACGCGCGTGACCTCAAAGCTGCTGATGCATCTGGGTATTTCCAAACCGCTTGTCCGCTGCGACGAAAATGTCATTGCAAGCCGTGCCGCCGGTTTGGTCGACCGTCTGCTGTCGGGGGAGACCCTCGCTTTTGCCTCGGATGCCGGCATGCCGAGCGTGTCCGATCCCGGCCAGGCGCTGGTCGAGGCGGCGCGCGAGGCCGATGTGCCCGTCGAGGTTATTCCCGGGCCCTCTGCTTGCGTTACGGCGCTCGTGTCGTCCGGCATTCCTTGCGAGCATTTTTTCTTCGAGGGCTTTTTGGGCCGAAAGCATGGCGACCGCGTGCGCCGTTTGCAGCGCCTTGCCGTGGTGCCTGGTGCGCTCATCTTCTACGAGTCTCCACATCGTATCGTGGCGACGCTCGAGGCCGTGGCCGAGGTCTTTCCCCAGCGTGAGGTTGCCGTCTGTCGCGAACTCACCAAGCTGCACGAGGAGGTCTTGCGTGGGCCTGCCACCCAGCTTGCCGAGGAGCTGCGTGCCCGCGGCGAGGTAAAGGGCGAGATTGCGCTGGTCATCGCGCCACCGTGCGAGGATGAGGGGGCAGGACTCGCTCCGGTTGGCGCCGCGGCGGTGGATCCCGACGAGGCCCTGCGCGAGGATATCCGTGCCGCGCTCGAGGAGGGTGAGCCTGCCTCCGCGGTTGCCAAGCGCCTGTCTCAGAAGTATTCGCGCCGCAAGCGCGATGTCTATGCCATGGTGCTCGATATGCAATAGATGGAGGATATGCAGCCCTTGCGCTAGAATCATCCCCTGTATGCAACGTTTTTCTGGAGGACAAACCCCATGGATCAAAGCAAGCCTTCTTTTTTTATCACGACGCCTATCTACTACGTCAACGCCGATCCACACCTGGGCACGGCTTATTCCACCATCATCGCCGACGTCCAGGCTCGCTATCGCCGTTCTGCTGGCTATAACGTCAAGTTCCTGACTGGCATGGACGAGCATGGCGAGAAGGTCGCCGAGGCTGCGGCCAAGCACAACATGACGCCGCAGGAGTGGACCGACAGCCAGGCTCCGCACTTCAAGGAGCTTTGGAGCAAGCTCGAAATCTCCAACGACGATTTCATCCGTACCACCGAGCCGCGCCAGCATCATGCCGTGCAGTACCTGTGGGAGCGCATGAAGGAGTCTGGCTACCTGTATAAGGGCAGCTACGACGGCTGGTACTGCGTGCCCGACGAGACCTACTTCACCGATACGCAGGTCCAGAAGGGCGACGAGGAGTACGGCAGCGTCGGTCAGCATCTGTGCCCCGATTGCCACCGCCCGCTCGAGCGCGTGCAGGAGGAGTCCTACTTCTTTAAGCTTTCCGCCTTTCAGGACAAGCTGCTTAAGCTCTATGACGAGCACCCCGACTTTGTCGAGCCCGCGTTTCGCATGAACGAGGTGCGCAGCTTTGTCGAGGGCGGCCTCAACGACCTTTCCGTGAGCCGCACGAGCTTTGACTGGGGCATCAAGGTCCCGTTCGACGAGGGCCACGTGACCTACGTGTGGTTCGACGCGCTGCTCAACTACATGACGGCTGTCGGCTACGGTGTCGATACCGACGAGGCCCGTGCCGAGCTGGCCTATCGCTGGCCCGCGCAGTTCCACATCGTGGGCAAGGACATCATCCGTTTCCACTGCGTTATTTGGCCGGCCATGCTCATGGCCATTGGCGAGGCCCTGCCCGAGCACGTCTTTGCCCATGGCTTCCTGACCGTTCGTAATGCCGAGACCGGCAAGGCCGAGAAGATGTCAAAGAGCCGTGGTAACGCCATCGCCCCGCAGGATGTTATCGACATGCTGGGCGTCGAGGGCTATCGCTACTACTTCATGACCGATGTGGTCCCCGGCACCGACGGCGCCATTAGCTTCGAGCGCATGGAGCAGGTCTACAACGCCGATCTGGCCAACAGCTGGGGCAACCTTATCTCGCGTTCGCTCAACATGAGCGGCAAGTACTTTGACGGCTGCGCTCCGGCTAAGCCGGCGTCTGCCGATGCGTTCGACAACCCACTGGCAAAGATTGCTGACGGCCTGGTTGAGCGCTACATGGCCAAGATGGACGCGCTCGATTACGGTGGAGCCAAGGACGAGGTCATGGAGCTCATCCATGCCGCCAACCACTACATCGAGGACTCCGAGCCCTGGGCGCTTGCCAAGGACGAGGCCAAGGCTGACGAGCTGGCGTTTGTGATCTACAACCTGCTCGAGGCCATTCGCATTGCCGCTCACCTGCTGATGCCGCTCATGCCCCAGACCTCTGCCGAGGCTTTGCGCCGCCTGTCCTGCGAGGACGAGGCCGCGAGCGACGACCTCAAGGGTATCTGCGCCTGGGGCCTGCTTGCCGGCGGTCAGCCCGTCGAGAAGGGCGACCCGCTGTTCCCGCGCCTGGGCTAAGACGTCGCGCGAGCGCCATATCGGCAATTTGCAGTTTAGCTGTAAGGGCATGGCCGCAACGGTCCATGCCCTTTTGTTTCAAGACGCCGCCATCATGTTAAGGAGGCAACTATGACAACTTCTCCTTTGGCAAACCCTACGGCAACAAGGGAGCTGCTGGAGGAGTTTGGCCTTGCGACCAAGCATCGCCTGGGCCAGAACTTCCTGATCGACAACCATGTGATCGAGCGCATTTGCGAACTTTCGGAGCTTGCGGGCGATGAGCGCGTGCTCGAGGTTGGTCCGGGCGTCGGTACGCTCACACTCGCGCTGCTGCAGGGGGCGGCGTGCGTCACGTCGATCGAGGCCGATCCCGAGCTCGAGCCGGTGCTCGATGCCCATGCCGCCGACTATGCCAACTTCCGCTTTATCATGGGTGACGCGCTCAAGGTAACGCCGGAACAAATCGAGCGGGCTGCGGGCGGTGAGCCGACGGTGTTTGTCGCAAACTTGCCCTATAACGTGGCGGCGACGATCATCCTGCAGTTCTTCCAGACGATGCCAGCGCTCAAGCGTGCCGTGGTCATGGTTCAAAAGGAGGTTGCCGATCGCATTGCCGCGGCACCGGGCAACAAGACCTATGGCGGCTATACGGCAAAGCTCGGCCTGTATGCGCAGGTAACAGGACGTTTTGAGGTGCCGCCACGCTGCTTTATGCCGGCGCCGCATGTGGACTCGGCCGTCGTACGCATCGATCGTATTGACGGCGTAGTGCCCGAGGAGCTCGATCGCGAGTTTGTGGCCCGTGTAATTGACGCTGCGTTTGCTCAGCGCCGCAAGACCATCCGCAATTCCATGAGCGCCAACGGCTTTGCCAAGGATGTTCTCGATGCCGCCTTTGAGGCTTGCGGTATTGCGCCCACCACGCGTGCCGAGGCGCTCGATGTTGCCGACTTTGTCCGCCTAGCCCAGGAGCTTTCCCATGACGCCTGATGCCGAACGCGTGACGTTTACCAAGAAAAAGAAAACGGTTGTCTGTCCGGAGCCGCTGGCACCACTTGCCGATACCCACGCGCATCTGCTCTCATTTTGGGGCAAGGAAGTGCCCGAGACGCTCGTGCGCGCTAAAGCCGCAGGCATCGATCTGTTGGTGACGGTCTTCGATCCCATTGCCGATAAACGAAGCGTGACGGACTATAGCGACTGGCTGACGCACGAGATTCTGCCGATGCAGGATATTCCACAGATCAAGTATCTCGCCGGTGTGCACCCCTATGGCGCACCGGACTACACCGATGATATCCATGCCCAGATTGTGACTGCGCTCGACGATCCGTTGTGTGTTGGTATCGGCGAAATTGGCCTGGACTACCACATGGACTATGACGACGATGTCGCGCCGGCTCCTCATGACGTGCAGATTGACTGCATGGCGCGTCAGCTTGAGCTTGCCGTGCGTTGCAACGTGCCGGTGGAGTTGCATTTGCGGCACGAGGACTCGGATGATGAGCGCACCTCGCACGTGGATGCGTATAACGTGCTGCGCGAGGTTGGCGTTCCTCAGGCCGGTTGTGTACTGCACTGCTTTGGCGAGGACCGCGCCACGATGGAGCGCTTTGTGGGCTTGGGCTGTTATATCGCCTATGGAGGCGCAGCCACCTTTAAACGCAACGATGACGTGCGCGTGGCATTCGCGGCAACCCCGCTCGACCGTATTTTGTTTGAGACGGACTGCCCATACATGGCGCCGGAGCCGATTCGCGGTCTTGAGTGCGAGCCGGCAATGATTTCTATTACGGCAAACACGCTGGTCAATGACCGTGTCGATCGTACCGGTGAGGATGCTGAGGCGATTGCGCAGGCCGCTTGGAAAAATGCTCGCAAACTTTTTCAAAAATAGTTCTTGCGTTCACAGTGGCGCTCCGTTATTCTAATTCCTGCACGCGGGCGTGGCGGAATTGGCAGACGCGTACGGTTCAGGTCCGTATGGGGGCAACCCCATGAAGGTTCAAGTCCTTTCGCCCGCACCATTAAATGAAAGAGCTCCCAGCAATGGGGGCTTTTTTGTTATGGGCCTCTTGTTGATGTCACGCGGCTGCTTCGTGCGGGTATCCTAGTGCCAACGTGTGCCTATCAGAGGAGAGACCATGCTGTTGTCCGGAATCATTGCTGCCCTTACGAGTCTTCTGCTTCCCATCATCATTTTGCTGCTGCTGCTCCCCAACGCCTGTTATGTCGTTGAACAGCAGCATGCCGTGATCATCGAGCGCCTGGGCAAGTTCAATCGTATCGTCAACGCGGGCTTCCACATGAAGGTGCCCGTGATCGACCGCAAGGCCGCCACGGTGAGCCTGCGCACCATGAAAAACGGCTTCGGCATCGACGTTAAGACCCAGGACAACGTGACCATCGGCCTTGAGGTCTCTGCTCAGTACCACGTGAGCTATGACATGGGCGCCGGCCCGGCAGATTCGGGTATCTACAAGAGCTACTACATGCTGCAGGAGCCCGTCGACCAGATGCGCGATTTCATCACCGATGCCCTGCGCTCTTCCATCCCCGTCTACACACTCGATGAGGTCTTTGCCAAGAAGGATGACATCGCCAAGGACGTCAACGCCACCGTGTCCGAGCAGATGGCTGCCTACGGCTTCACCCTCGTGTCGACGCTCATCACCAAGATCGCGCTGCCGACCGAGGTCGAGAACTCCATGAACGACATCAACGCCGCCCAGCGCAAGCGCGCTGCTGCGCAGGAGCTCGCCGAGGCCGACCGCATCAAGCGCGTCACCGAGGCGACTGCCGAGGCCGAGGCGATGGAAAAGGCGGGCGAGGGCATCGCCAACCAGCGCAAGGCCATCGCGCTGGGCATCAAGGATTCGCTCGAGATCATCCAGGAGACGGGTGTCGGCAACGACGAGGCCAACCAGCTGTTCATGTTTACGCAGTGGTCCGAGATGATGACGGAGTTCGCTCGCACGGGTAACACCTCGACAGTCGTGCTGCCGAGTGATTTCTCGCAGTCGGCCTCGATGTTCGAGCAGATGCTGACCGCCGGCAAAGTTCAAAACGATTCGAAGGAGTAGACGCGCGTGAAATATACCGTCGTTTGCGTCGGTAAGCTCAAGGAGCGCTTTTGGAAGGACGCGTGCACCGAGTACACCAAGCGTCTGGGCGCCTATGCCAAGGTGGATATCCGCGAGGTGGCCGATATCGATCCGGCTAAGGCGGGCGGCGTGGATGCCGCGCGTGACAAGGAGGGGGCGGCGATTCTTACTGCCTTGCCGTCTCGAGCGCATGTGATCCTGCTGGCTATCGAGGGCAAGGAGCGTTCGAGCGAGGAGCTCTCGGCGAGGCTCGACGATCTTATGCTGCGAGGCAACAGTGACATTGCCTTTGTAATCGGCGGTTCGGACGGCGTGAGTGATGAGGTACGCGCCCGCGCCGACGAGATGCTCAGCTTTGGACGCATTACCTTGCCGCATAACCTGGCGCGTGTGGTGCTGCTAGAGCAGATTTACCGTGCCTGCAAGATCAGTCGTGGCGAGCCGTATCACAAGTAGGTCGGCAATACGAAACAATGGCGTGGGACAATACCTTTCGTTTTGAGGAATGTGTCTGAGAGGACTATGTGATATGAAGATTGGATTTGTCGGTTTTGGCAATATGGCGAGCGCTATGGCTGATGGCTGGATTGCCGCCGGTGTAGCTGCGAGCGACATGTGCGCCTGTGCGGGCCGCTACGACGCCTTGGTTGAGCGCTGTGGGGCGCGTGGGATGGTCGCCCGTCGTGACGCGGCGGAGGTTGTCGCCGCGTCCGATATCGTGGTTGCTGCGGTCAAACCGTACATGATTGAAAAGGTCTTCGCTCCGCTCAAGGACGCCCTTACCAAAAAGGTTGTCCTTTCGGTCGCCTGGACTTGGGACAGCGCCAAGTGGGAGCAGGTCCTGCCGGGTGTCGCGCACATCTCGACGGTGCCCAACACGCCGGTTTCGGTGGGCGAGGGCGTCATCGCCTGCGAGAAGGCCTCCACGCTTAACAGCGAGCAGCGAGCTGCGGTGCTCGACCTGCTCGGTAAGCTTGGCGCTGTCGTCGAGCTTGATACGAGTCTGCTGTTTGTGGGCGGTACCGTGGGCGGTTGCGCCCCGGCGTTTGTCGCCATGGCGATCGAGGCCCTGGGCGATGCGGCCGTCAAACACGGTATTCCGCGCGCCGATGCCTATCGCATTGTGAGCCAGATGGTGCTGGGTACGGCAAAGCTGCAGCTTGCAACCGGCCAGCATCCCGCAGCGATGAAGGATGCCGTGTGCTCGCCCGGCGGTGCTACCATCAAGGGCGTCGTCGCGCTCGAGGATGCCGGCATGCGCAGCGCCCTAGTCAAGGCCATCGACGCTACCCTCCAGTAAAACCTGCCATTTAGGGACAGGTTTATTTTGGCAGGTTCTTCCTGCGGTTTTATCTCTATAGCGAAAAGCGCCCCGCAACCGGATCGATACCGGTCGCGGGGCGCTTGCGTTTGCCCAGATAAAACCGACCAAAATAAACCTGTCCCTTTTTGGCAGGTTAGTCCCAGAAGCTGTCTTCTTCGTCCTCGGACTTGGGGCCGCGGTCGACATACATCTTATGGGTGCGCTTCTCCATCACAAAGGCAAGAATCGCAAATAGCAGGATGCCGCCGGCGAAAAGGATGGCAAAACCGGTGCGGGTGCCAAACAAAAAGGAAAAAACTGCGTCCATTGGGTGCCTTCTTGCGTAGTTGAGTTGGGTCGTAAACGCTCATAAGTATATACTTGCCCATACATGTACAAGGTTGCAACCTAAATGGAATGTATATCGCCGGAGGATCTAATGCTTGATATCAAGTTTGTTCGCGAGAACCCCGATGCCATCGATACCGCCATGGCTAATCGCCAGACGTCTTGGGATCGCGAGAAGTTCTTTGAGCTCGACGACGAGCGCCGTGCCGTCATCACCGAGGTCGAGGAGCTCCAGGCTACGCGCAATGCCGAGTCCAAGAAGATCGGCGCCCTGATGAAGGAGGGCAAGAAGGACGAGGCCGAGGCTGCCAAGGAGGCCGTGCGTGCCGTCAACGAGAAGATTGACGATCTGGCCGAGCGTCGAGGCGCTCTTGAGCAGGAGCTGTACGACTTTATGGCTCACCTGCCCAACATTCCGTGCGAGGCCACCCCGTTTGGCAAGGACGAGGACGAGAACATCGAGCGCCGTCGTTGGGGCACCCCGCGCGAGTTCGATTTCGACTTTAAGCCGCACTGGGACTTGGGCACCGACCTCGACATCCTCGACTTCGAGCGCGGCAACAAGCTCTCCGGCAGCCGCTTCACCGTCCTCCGTGGCTTTAAGGAGTGGTGGCCGCCCATCGTCGTCAAGCGTCAGACCATGTTCGGTACGGGTCAGCTGCCCAAGTTCGAGGACGATGCCTATCACGTCTCGGGTGATAACTTCCTGATCCCCACTGCTGAGGTCGTGCTTACCAACCTGCACGCCGGCGAGGTTCTCGATGCTGATACCCTGCCGCGCCGCTACACCGCCTTCACCCCCTGCTTCCGCGAGGAGGCCGGCTCCGCTGGTCGCGACACCCGCGGCATCATTCGCCAGCACGAGTTCGATAAGGTCGAGATGGTCAAGTTTGCCAAGCCGGAGGAGTCCGACGAGGAGCTCGAGAGCATGACCGCCGAGGCCGAGTACCTGCTTCAGCAGCTGGGCCTTCCGTATCGCGTGATTAGCCTGTGCACCGGCGACTTGGGCTTTTCTGCCCGTCAGACCTACGACATCGAAGTCTGGCTGCCGAGCTACAACGCCTACAAGGAGATCAGCTCCTGCTCCAACTGCGGTGACTTCCAGGCCCGTCGCGCCAACATCAAGTATCGCGACCCCGAGAACTTCAAGGGCTCGCGCTACCTGCATACCCTCAACGGTTCCGGTCTGCCGGCCGGCCGCACCATGGCCGCCATTCTGGAGAACTACCAGAACGCCGACGGCACCATCACGATCCCCGAGGTCCTGCGCCCCTACATGGGCGGCCTCGAGAAGATCGAGCCGGTCGCGTAGGTTTGCTGCATAAGCGATTTGCGAGGGTGCTCCTTTCTGGGGCGCCCTTTTTGTGTGCGGAGCCTTACCATATCGTGCGGACAGCTCAATAGAAAACACACGAACAAACGTTCTGTATACAGCCATCTACCTGCTATGCTTCTGTTAAATAGAAGCGAGAGGAAGGGGATGCGATGGAGCTGTTTGATGAGCGGGTAGTTTTGTTTGAGAGCGATGAAGGCGGGGAGCATCTACTAGTTACGTGTGAGCCATCGGGTATGGGCGGCTTGGTGGTGCGGCAGACAAGCGAGGGCCCGTTGACGCAATGGTGTTTCGAGGAGTCGCCGCATGCGGTCGAGACATTTGTGTCGCACGAGGGACTTGCGGCGCTTGAGCGGTTCTATGGAGTCGGGACTTCTGGCCAGGTGGCACACATGCTGAGTGTTTCGTTTGCCGATTATGATTGTGCCCATCGAGTTCGCATGTTATTGAGGGAACTTGATGCCGGGTTCGATGTGGTCGAAAGGCCGATCGATCGCACGGCGGGCGTTCGCAAATGTGGCGCGGCGTGAAACAAATCTCCCAAAAAAGTTTTAGATTGTGCTTGACTCCAATTAGCTAAAGTGGTTTTATATATCTTGCGCTGCGGCGTTACCTCAGCTGGATAGAGGGTCTGACTACGAATCAGAACGTCATAGGTTCGAATCCTATACGCCGCACCAATTGACTTTAAAGCTCCCGGCAACGGGGGCTTTTCTTATATCGCGATGCATCGAAGATCGCGCCAAGTGGCCAAATGAGTAAAAATCAATTTCAAAAACTTTTTTTGAAAAAACGCTTGACCATTATTCAGTCCCTGTGCATAATAATCAACAAGTTGCGGCGTTACCTCAGCTGGATAGAGGGTCTGACTACGAATCAGAACGTCATAGGTTCGAATCCTATACGCCGCACCAATTGACTTTAAAGCTCCCGGCAACGGGGGCTTTTCTTATATCGCGATGCATCGAAGATCGCGCCAAGTGGCCAAATGAGTAAAAATCAATTTCAAAAACTTTTTTTGAAAAAACGCTTGACCATTATTCAGTCCCTGTGCATAATAATCAACAAGTTGCGGCGTTACCTCAGCTGGATAGAGGGTCTGACTACGAATCAGAACGTCATAGGTTCGAATCCTATACGCCGCACCATTTGAGATTAAAGCTCCCGGCAACGGGGGCTTTTCTTTTACGTAAACACTGCATGGAATCGAACCTCGGTCGAGGCGCGAGCGTGAAGCGGACGCGGAGCGTCCGTAGCGAGCGGGCGAGCGCGCCGGCAGGCGGGCGAAGCCGGTGCGGATCCGCGAAGCGGATGCGCGGAATCCTATACGCCGCACCAATTGAACTTGAAGCCTCCGGCAACGGGGGCTTTTTTGTTATCGACTCGTGTAAGATTTCGAGTAAGCGCCTCGGTGAATCCGCGGCGTGCTCTTTCTCCAAACGACCGATCAGGGTGATATTTCGTGGCAGAGCGTCCGACATACAAGCTCAGGTTTCTCGATCCCAAAAAGCGCTTTCCGGCAATGCCCGAGCAGCCTGCGGGACGCTCGTATGGCGTTGTCTGGAAAGTCTTTGGCGAGGACCCTAAAGAGTCATGCTATGTCGTCGAATTCGTCGGCAAAAGCCACATATCGCTCTTGGGCTACGTGAGCGTTTCGGGTGAGGTGTACAAGGTTGACCGTCCCGTTAGCGAGGCGTCATTGCCCGATGAACCCGACATGCAACTGGTCCTTGACGAGTCCAACCCCAGCATTGGCGAGATTACGGTGAGGGACAGCGACGGTACCATGCGTCCCCAAGCACGAGTCAACGGCTCTCCCGAAGGTACCATGCGCGAACAATCCGATCACGAGACGTGGAATACGACTCGCAGCCTTCGCTACGGCGAGTTTATGGCATCGATGTTTTTACGCTACGTGATATTTGCCGATTCCGAAAATGTTGCCGCAAATACGGTAGACGCTGGCAGGCTCGACGAAGGAATGAAAAATGCCGTCGACAAAATAAAGCTTATAAAACTCTCGGAGCCGGTTGAGGTGCTTCTGGGCTTTGATTCCACGCCGCTCCCCGATGCCATCGAGACGTTGCTTTATCGCATCGATCACACAGATAATCCGAGCGGTATCGAGCGCTATGCCGCGGCCTTGATGGGCGAGGTCAACCTGCCGCGCCTGCGCACCATCGCGGCAAAGACCGAAATGAGCCTAGCGCGCATCGATCGCTCAAAGCTGTTCTATCTCAATTTTGATCGTAGTCTGCTGGACCAGGACGAGATTGACACGCTGCTTGCCATCGAGTGCCGTCTCAACCGCCTCTCCGGCATCCTCGAGCGCATCGGGGCCGGTTTAGGCCCTGCGGCCTCGTCTCCGAGTCTGGAGGGCTGCGCGCTCTTTGACGCATGGCATATCGCCAAGACGACCAACGATATTCCTCGACTGCTCGATACGACCTCGAGCGACAACCCGTGGGCAAAGCCGGGAACGGTGGCTTGCCAGCCGGGCGGTGAGTGGGACGTGCGTACCCGCTTCGCGCGTATTGTTGAGGCGCTTAACGTGGTCACACGGCTCGACTATACCTATCGGGCAAACGTTGCCGAGGGGATTATGCTCGTTCGGTTTGGGCGCTCTATCGTGGATGCCATGCCGCAACGTGAATACGACGCCCAGGATGACGTCTGGCGCGAGTTGGACGAGGACGTGCGCGCGATTTGGGCTGCGGAGCACGATGCGCGCGTGGCGCTTACGCTGGCGGCGGCTTGCTTTGCCGCAGGCGCCAGCATTGCGCGCTGCTACGTTCAGATTGCGGCTCCCGACGGCGAGCAGGGCGAGCGCATTATTGCAACACATTCCTTTGGGCGCGCGGCCTATCTGGCCAATTGTGTACCTGTCGCCAAGGATCTTGAGAGCATGGATATGGACGATATGCCGTGCAAGCGCATGCTTGAGGCATATGAGTCAGACGCGCCGGATGCGATTGAGCCCGCTGAGGTTCACGCTCGCCCGCGTGACGACCACCGTTCGCTGCCGCCGGCGTTGCGTGACTTGCTGCTTGCCGATACGGCTGATGAGCTTGAGGTCATGGAGGAGGACGATGACCCGTATGTGGCGCGCGTCGTTGAGTTGCGTGAGCAGGCCAAGGCGGACCGTGCGGGTGCGTTTGAGGGCTTTTCTCGCCTTGTCGAGGAGCTGGAGGCCAAGTGTGCTGTTGCCGAGCTTTTGGCGACGGGACCGGTGCAGACGCAGTTTTGCGACAACCAGCTGGTACGTATGGTGCTGCCGGTAATGGAGGAAGACCGCTCCGTTCGTATTTTGCGTGCTCCCGATGCGCTGTACTTTGCTCAGCATGAGATCTGCAGTTATTACGCCGAGCAAGAGGACTTTGAGCGGGCGTTGCCCGAGGTTCGTCGCCTCTACGACTTGGCACGCTCGTCCATGCAGTCGCACTTTGCGCTGATTAATGTGCTGGCGCGACTGGAGCGCTATGACGAGGTCATCGAGGTGGCGCGTCACGGCTTGTACATAGCAAGCGATCGTTCTGCCATTGGCTATCTGTTCTACCGTTTGGCATTTGCTTATTGGAACTGCGGCCAACTTGAACTGGCGCTCGCGTGCTATCGTCTGGTGCCGCGCGGCGAGGAGTCGGGAAGCAGCGCACTGGAGGAAATGCAGGGCCTCATGAACGAGATGGGTGTTATCGAGCCCCCGACATTCGAGGATGCGGTCGATACCATTCGCAAAGCGGGCATTGAATTACCGCCGGTGGCCGAAGTAAGTAACCAGCTGGCTGATGCCGCCGTGCAGCTCGTGGATAACGGGTTCTTCTTCTTGGCACGTGGTTGCATCTATCAGATGTGGCGCATTATGGGTAACGACGAGTTGGGCTCCCTTAACCGTTCGCTGGGGTAGGAATCGCAGCGCGAGGAGGGACCTGGAGCAATTCTAAAATTACCCCTTGCCCATCCTCGGCTGTTTGGTTACTATAGAACGGCTGTTACGGAGAGCTGACCGAGAGGCCGAAGGTGCTCGCCTGCTAAGCGAGTATGCCCCAAAAGGGCATCTGGGGTTCGAATCCCCAGCTCTCCGCCAGTATGACTTTAAAGAAGGGTCCCATTTGGGGCCCTTTTTGCTATGAAGAACGTTAGCCGGGGATTCGAACCCTCAAAAAGAGGGGGCATCCTTTCGAATGCCCCCTCTCGTATGCTTGCGATGTGCCGGATTCCTACACAGCCGGTGCCTTTGCTACGGTTTCGCTCTCTGCCGCAAGCGGACGGTTGTCGATGCGACGCGCAAGGCGATCTAGCTTGACGAGCAGCCATTCGATGGGATTGGGCCCTGAGCCTTCCTCGTCGGCAACTAAATCAACGCTGACAATTTTGACGCCGTTCTGCTTAAGCGTGACGCTGCCTACCTTGTCGCCCACGTGCACCGTGCCCCTGAGGTCGTCGTAGGTAACCTTCTCGGTCACTTTGCCGGCAAGGGAGAACACGGTCGCCTGGGCGCTAGGGTCGGCGAGCGTGACATCAATTGTCTTATCCGTCCAATCGATCTGACTGATGCGTGCCATCAGAGGATTGCCGTTGACAGTTTTTTCCTTGGTGTTGGCAACTGCGATTGTCGTCTTGTGTCCGTAGTACCAGCTGGCAAGTGCGGCGGTATCGGCAAAGCGCTGGTCGGTACTACTGGAATGCAGGACAACGGTGTAGATTTCGTCACTGTCGCGTTCGTAGCCCGCCGTGAAGCAATAGCCGGCATCGTCGGTGGTGCCGGTTTTGCCGCCGATGTTGCCGTCTTGCCCCAGTAAGACGTTGTGCGTGTCCATGGAGTGTGAGCGGTCGGAGCCGTCGGCGCCCGTGACCTCAATCCAAGCGTCGCTACTTGCCATCACTTGGCGAATCGCGTCGTTTTTCATGGCTTCTTGCATCATCAGCGCTACGTCGTGTGCGGTCGAGTGCATGTCGCCGGTCCACTCATCAAAGTCCAGGCCGTGCGGGTTTTCAAAGAGTGTGCCGGTGCAGCCGAGCTTTTTTGCGCGTTCGTTCATAGCTTTCACAAACGTGGCGACGGGATCTTTTGTTTTGGAATCGAGCTTTTTGCCAACGTGCTCTGCAAGCGCGACGGCGGCGTCGTTGCCCGAGGGAATCAAAAGTCCGCGGAGCGCCTGTTCCACGGTGAGCTCATCGCCTTCGAGGAGTCCTGCAGTCGAGTTACCCACAGTGGCAGCGGCGTTGCTTACGGTGACCTTCTCGTCCATTTTGCAGTTCTCGACCGCGAGGATTGCGGTCATAACCTTGGTAATCGATGCGATCTTGACCTGCTCATCGGCGTTGCGAGCATAGTAGACGGTACCGTCTTTGCTCATCACACATGCGTTTGTCGCATCGATATCGGGCAGGTCTTCGGCCGCAATGCCACGCGCATCGGCGGTTTTGCCACAGACGTTATCGGTCGTGAGTACTTGGGCGTCGGCAACAGCGGGCGCGCTTGCAACAAGGGCAATGGCGCAGGCAATTCCGGCGGCAAGCTGTGCGGAGCGTTTTACAAGAGGGATGGGGGATTTCACGGATTTCGCTTTCGACGGGATGGTCTCTTCTGGCCTTAGAGTATATCGTTTGCCGGCCGTGTCGCTTGAGGTGTAGCGTGTGCGGTTTGTCTTCGCGTCTGGGCGGGCATTCGTGCGATTGAGGTCTATACGGTTGCACACTGCGTAACGAAGGCGCCCTTACAAACACCTGACAATGCGCTCACGTGCATATGAGCTGCGATTTCTACTATCGATACTACTGAATTGATATTGATGTGGAGGTATGCGATATGACGGCAGCTGCGGCTGTGGAGTCCACGGAGCTTGAAGAGCTAATGGAAGCGCAGACCGAGGCCGCGCACGAGCGCGAAGTTGGGGATGCGACTCGTCCCACGGCGGAGGACCTGGCGGCCTCGCCGACGCGCATCGACGTTGAGGGCCTTGACCTGTTCTATGGCGATCACCATGCGCTCAAGGATGTGTCCATCAAGATCTGCGACAAGCAGATCACCTCGTTTATTGGTCCCTCGGGCTGCGGCAAGTCCACACTGCTACGCTGCTTTAACCGCATGAATGACGGCATCAAGGATTGTCGCATCGAGGGTAAGATTGCGCTCGACGGCCAGGATATCCTGGGCGATTACGACATCTGCCGCCTGCGCCAGCGCGTGGGCATGGTATTCCAGCGCCCTAACCCGTTTCCCATGAGCATCTACGACAACGTTGCCTATGGACCTCGCGGCATGGGTGTGCGCGACCGCGCCGTGCTCGATGGGTTGGTCGAGGACTCCCTTCGCCGCGCTGCCCTGTGGGGCGAGGTCAAGGATAAACTCAAAGAGTCGGGGTTGGGTCTTTCGGGCGGACAGCAGCAGCGTTTGTGCATCGCTCGCGCGCTTGCCGTACAACCCGATATTCTGCTGATGGACGAACCAACGAGCGCCCTCGATCCCGTGTCGACGCTGGTAGTTGAGCAGCTGGCCTGCGAGCTCAAAGAGACCTGTACGCTGGTAGTTGTTACGCACAACATGCAGCAGGCCGCGCGTATCTCCGATTCGGTCGCGTTCTTTTTGCTGGGCGAGCTGGTGGAGCATGCGCCCACTGCTCAGCTCTTCAAAAACCCGACCGATCCGCGCACGGCGGATTATTTGACGGGCCGTTTTGGCTGATACCATCTAGTACAGGCGCCTTTGGGGTTAAGATGCGGTCGTGCCGGCCGCAGAGGGGTTCAACATGATCTATTACGTCGAGGACGATGACAACATCAGGGATTTGACGGTCTACGCGCTGCGCAAGCAGGGAATCGAGGCCGAGGGCTTTTCGTGCGATGGCGAGTTTAAGGCCGCCGTGGCGCGACGGGTGCCCGATGCCGTGCTGCTCGACATCATGCTGCCCGATACCGATGGCCTGGCGATTATGCGTCGCCTGCGCGCCGATCGCCTGACGGCGACAGTGCCCATTATGATGCTTACCGCCAAGGATACCGAGCTCGATAAGGTGATGGCGCTCGATGGCGGTGCTGACGATTATCTGACCAAGCCTTTCTCGCTTATGGAGCTCGCTAGCCGTTGCCGCGCGCTACTGCGTCGCGGCGGCATGGTCAAGCAGGCAAGCGATATGCTCAGCGTGGGCGATATCGCGCTATCGCCCAGCCATCGCGAGGTAACTGTTGCCGGCGCGCCACTCAAGCTCACGCTGCGTGAGTTCGATTTGCTCGAGTACCTTATGCGCAAGCCCGGCGTGGTCTTTACCCGCGAGTCACTGCTGCAGAGCGTGTGGGGTTGGGACTTTGACGGCGGTTCGCGTACCGTCGACGTGCACGTGCAGACGCTTCGCCAAAAGCTGGGCGAGCATGCCGGCGCTATAGAGACCGTCCGCGGCGTGGGCTATCGCCTTGCCGAGCCTTCTGCCGATGACGGTCCCGAAGGCGCCGATGCCGAAGTCTCCACTGCGGGCAAATTGGAGGAGTAGCCCGTGGTCGTCGCTCCCCAGGGAAAACGCACTCTGTCGCATCGCGTGTTTGCGACGATATTTTTCTGCGCTATGGCGGTCATATTGGCGTTTACGGTGCTGGGCGCGTTCTTTGTGCAAAACACCTTGGCAGATGCCACGAGCGCCAATCTTTCGCAGGAAACCGAGCTCATTGCCGCCGCCTTAAACGAGCAACAGGAGCCCATCGCATTCCTGCGCAGTCTCGACCGTGAGGATTTGCGCATCACGTTGATCAACAAGGACGGGTCAGTTGCCTATGACAACGAAGCGTCACCTTCCATGCTGCCCAACCACGGTGATCGACCTGAGGTTGTCGAGGCACTTGAAAACGGCTCGGGAGCCGCGGAACGCTCGAGTTCCACGCTCGACGAGATTATGCTGTATCGTGCCGTGGCTCTTGATAATGGGCAAGTTGTTCGTTTGGCGAAAGCTCAGCCTGGTGTTGCGGCAATTCTGTTGTCGCTTGTTGCACCAATGCTGCTTATCGCGGCGGCAGGTGCGGCGCTCTCGTTTTTCCTAGCGCGTCGCGAGTCCCGTGCCATCATTGCACCGCTGCAAGAGGTCGATCTCGACCATCCGCGTCGTAGCTATGAGCATGCCTACGCCGAGATGGTTCCTATGCTCGAGCGCATTGAGTCTCAGCGCCAGGAGCTCAAGCGCCAGATGGCGGTGCTGGCAGACAACGATCGCATGCGTCGTGAGTTTACGGCCAATATCACCCACGAGCTCAAGACCCCACTTACTGCGATCTCGGGCTATGCCGAGCTTATTGCAAATGGCATGGTCGAGGGCGAGGACGATCTGCGCACTTTTGGCGGACGTATCTATCGCGAGTCGGGGCGTTTGGCGGCGCTTGTCAACGACATTTTGACGCTTTCCAATTTGGATGAGGCGGAACGGGCCTCCGATGGCGAGGCAGTGCCTATCGGCTCGACTGAGCCCATCGAGCTTTCGCGTGCAATAATGACGGTTGAGCAGCGCCTTGAGCAGGTCGCGCAGCAGACGAATGTGACGATTGGGCGCGAGGCGAAGCCCGTGGTAATCGAGGGTGTGTCGCGCTTGATCGATGAGCTGATCTACAACCTGGCAAGTAATGCGATTCGATACAACCGCCCCGGAGGTTCAGTAACGCTCGGCTGTGGAACCAACGATGCCGGTCGTCCGTTTTTGTCAGTTGCCGATACGGGCATCGGTATTGCGCCCGAAGAGCAGGGCAAGGTATTCGAGCGCTTCTATCGTGTGGACAAGAGCAGGTCCAAGGCGCGTGGCGGGACCGGGTTGGGCTTGGCCATCGTCAAGCACGCCGCTCTGTACCATCACGCTGATATCGAGCTTTCGAGTGAGCCGGGCGTGGGGACCACCGTCACGGTAACGTTCCCTACGCAGCAGGATAAGTCGTTTGAGTAGTTGCCGTTACGCGAAAGCCCGGTAACGCGCCGGGGTTCTGGCTTGGTGTTTCGTTGGGGTGCGGCAAATGCGCGGCGGTTGTCCGGTGACTGTAGTATGCGTGGCCGAGCGTGAGTGGATTTCCTTTCGCTACAATCAGTGCCAATCGTTTAGCTTGAGCAAGGGGCTGCCATGGATATCCAATTCAAGACGGGATGTTTTAGGGACGCGGCGCTGGTGCGCCGCGCCGTTTTTATGGACGAACAGGGCTATGAAAACGAGTTCGACCAGATTGACGAGGCCCCGGACTGCATCCATGTGACGCTGTACGTGGACGGCGAGCTCACCGGCTGCTCGCGCGTGTTTCCCGAGGAACTGGAGCGCGCGGTAGATGCAGAGGCTCCGGTTTCGCCGGCATGCGACATGGATGAAGGCGTTACGGCGGGGGAGACCTACATTATGGGGCGCGTCGCCGTGCTGCCGGCTCTGCGTCGTCGCGGACTGGCGAGCGCGATCGTCGTGGCCAGTGAAGCGTGTGCACGAGATGCCGGCGCTAAGCTTATTAAGCTGCATGCGCAGGAATACGTGCTGCCGCTCTATGTAAAGGCGGGCTACACGCAAATTGCCCCGGTAGACTACGAAGACGAGGGCCAGCCCCATGCCTGGATGGCCAAGCGCGTAGATGGCAGATAGGGACGTTCCTTTTCTGTCGGCAGCCGGGGACACTCCTTGGCAATTGGCGCATCGGAGCGCACGGACATACAGTTTTTCGATTCCGCATGTATATATGCGCGCTAATGGGTTATAAAATCTAAGTCTGAACATAACAGGTCTGCGATACGGCTCGGGCGACCGGGCCGTTTTTGCGGACGGGGGTAGCGCGAAAGGACTGCATATGCGTCAATTTAAGACCGAGAGCAAAAAACTGCTCGACCTCATGATCAACTCCATCTACACCAATAAGGAAATCTTCCTGCGCGAGCTTATCTCTAACGCGAGCGACGCCGTCGACAAGCTCAACTTTAAGAGCCTGCAGGACCCGAGCGTCAAGCTCGACCAGGGCGACCTGGCTATTCGCGTCTCCTTTGATAAAGACGCCCGCACCATTACCATCTCGGATAACGGCATTGGCATGACCGCCGAGGAGCTCGAGCGCAACCTGGGCACCATCGCCCATTCCGGCTCCGAGGAGTTTAAAACCGAGAACGCCGAGCAGCAGGGTTCGGATGTCGATATCATCGGCCAGTTTGGCGTGGGCTTCTACTCGGCCTTTATGGTCGCTAGCCATGTAAAGGTCGTGAGCCGCGCTTATGGCGAGGACGTCGCCCATGTGTGGGAATCTGACGGTCTTGAGGGCTACACCATCGAGGACGGCGAGCGCGCCGAGCACGGTACCGATGTCATCCTGACACTGCGTGAGAACGAGAAGCTCGACGCCGACGGCGAGGCCGAGACCTATGATCGCTTCCTGACCGAGTGGGGCCTCAAGAGCCTGATTCAGCAGTACAGCAACTATGTGCGCTACCCGATCCAGATGATGGTGTCCAAGAGCCGTCAAAAGCCCAAGCCCGAGGACGCGCCGGACGACTACAAGCCCGAGTACGAGGACTACCAGGAGCTCGAGACCATCAACTCCATGACGCCGATCTGGAAAAAGCGCAGCTCCGACGTTGAGCAGAAGGATTACAACGAGTTCTACAAGTCCACGTTCCACGATTTTGACGATCCGGCGCGCACCATCAGCTTCCACGCCGAGGGCACGCTCGAGTACGACGCCCTACTGTTTGTACCGGGCCGCGCGCCGTTCGATCTGTACAGCAAGGACTACGAGAAGGGTCTGGCGCTCTACAGCTCCAACGTGTTGATTATGGAGAAGTGCGACGACCTGCTGCCCGACTACTACAACTTTGTGCGCGGTGTCGTGGACTCTGCCGACGTGACGCTCAATATTTCGCGTGAGACGCTGCAGCAGAACCGTCAGCTCAAGGCCATTGCCAAGCGTGTCGAGAAGAAGATCACCGCTGACCTTGAGGATATGCGTGACAACGACCGCGAGGCCTACGAGAAGTTCTTTGAGAACTTTGGCCGCGGCCTTAAGTACGGCATCTACTCGAGCTATGGCATGAAGGCCGATGAACTCGCCGACCTGCTGCTGTTCTGGTCTGCCAAGGAACAGAAGATGATTACCTTGGCCGAGTATGCCAAGGGCATGCCCGAGGACCAGAAGGCCATCTACTACGCTGCCGGCGACTCGCGTGAGCGCCTGGCCAAGATGCCCGTGGTGAAGGGTGTGCTCGACCGCGGCTATGACGTGCTGTTGCTGACGCAGGACGTGGATGAGTTCACGTTCCAGGCCATGCGTGAGTACGTTGCCGCCGATATGCCCAAGATCTATGAGGACGATGCTGCCCGCGAGGCTGCCGAGAAGGCCGTTGCCGACGGTGCCGAGCCCGAGGTCGAGGATCGTCATCTGGAGCTCAAGAACGTCGCGACCGGCGATCTTGACCTGGCGACTGAGGATGAGAAGAAAGAGGCCGAGGACGCCACCAAGGAGAACGAGGACCTCTTTAGCGCTATGAAGGAAGCGCTTGGCGACAAGGTCGAAAAGGTTGCCGTCTCCGCGCGCCTGACCGATGCCCCCGCCTGCATCACCACCGAAGGCCCGCTTTCGCTCGAGATGGAGAAGGTGCTCCAGAAGGGTCCCGAGGGTGCGCCCGACGGCATGCCCAAGAGCCAGCGCGTGCTCGAGCTCAACGCCAAGCACCCGGTCTTCGCCAAGCTTGTCGCTGCCCAGAAAGCCGGCGACGACGATAAGATCAAGCAGTACTCCGGCCTGCTCTACGATCAGGCCCTGCTCGTAGAGGGCATCCTCCCCGAGGATCCCGTAGCCTTCGCGGCAGCTGTCTGCGAGCTGATGTAACTTAGGTCCGCCGTTCTAACGAACGGCGGACTAGTCGACGCTGCGCGGGCGCCAGAGCGACAACTTGTCATTCAAAGAGGACGGCATGACCAGAAGGTCTATGCCG
>CABQLM010000031.1 GCA_902465105.1 uncultured Collinsella sp. | reverse complement strand
CAACTCGTCAAGCGTCGACTTCCCCACCATCTTGCGCAGCGCATGGGCATAATCGCCGTGGCGGTTGGGTTCGATGGCATCGGCAACAAAGACCACCATATCGAGCGGCGTCATGTCGCAAGCGCCCACGGTGTGACGGTCGACAGCCTGAAAGACCGCCGGCGAAAGCTCGGGAAAAAGCTGCGGAAGCTCATAGGCGGCAACCGGTCCATGCAATAGCGGCGTCGCGGCAGACGGAGAGCCGGCAATCTTAATGCCGTAATGCAGAGCGCGCGTGACCAACTCGTCGTCGGAGAGCACCTTGTCCCAGTCATGGATCAGGCCGGCGGCAGCGGCATCAAAGCGGTCGACACCGTATACCTCGGCAAGATGCAGCGCAGTCTCGGCAACCCCGAGCGAATGCACGTAGCGCTTTCGTTTATCCTTCATGCGCACATCGAGCAACTCGTGGATACGCGTCAATAGCGCGCGCTCGTCGCCCTCAAACTGATCTTCTACCGACAACGTTCTCCCCCATCAATCAAAATCGTCTTGCCCAAGATCGGCATACAGACCGCGTTTACGGATATAGCCGAGCACGGACTCGCTCGTAAGATAGCGCACGCTCATGCCGCGGGCAACCCGCTTGCGAATGTTGGTCGAGCTAATCGCCAGCGCAGGAATCTGGATATAGCGCACGTCGAATGGCAGCCCCGATTCCTTAATCCGCGCCCGGGCCGTATCGATATCAAAGCCGGGACGTGTCGCAGCAATAAAGGTTGCCAGTTCGGCAATCTCATCAGCATTGTGCCAGGTCACAATATCAATAATCGCATCGGCACCCGTAATAAAGTAAAGCTTCACCTGTGGCGGGTAAAACTCGCGAAGGGCACGCAGCGTATCGGCTGTATAGGTGACACCGGCACGATCGATCTCGAAGCGGCTTGCCAAAAAGGCCGGGTTCGCGGCAGTCGCGAGGACCGTCATGGCATAACGGTCCTCTGCAGGCGTCACCGGCTTGTCGAGCTTAAAGGCAGGAGAGCCGGCAGGCATAAAAAGCACAGCGTCCAAGTCGAGCGACTCGCGAGCCTGCTCGGCGGTAACCAAGTGCCCGTAATGAATCGGGTCAAAAGTGCCGCCCATAATGCCAAGCCGAAACTCGTGCCCATCCTTAATGGGCAGCTCGGGCAATCCGATTCCACCGCGCAGCGACATGGCCTACTCGCCCTCCGGGGTCTCAACAACGTCGACTTCGGTAGTGCCTTCGGAGCCCTCGGTGGCATCAGCCACGTCCGCACCCTCGGCCGCTACGTCAATAACCTCAACGTCTGTAACCTCGAGCTCGTCCTCGTATTCCGAGAAGTCCTCGGCGCCCTCAAAGTCAAAGGCGCGCTGGCAAATGCGAACCTCGTCGCCCGCACGGCAGCCGGCCTTCTCGAGCGCATCGTCAACACCCATGCGCGCAAACTTATGTTGCAGGTAGATGACAGCTTCCTCGTTTTCCCAATCGGTCTGGATGACCATGCGCTCAATCGCGCGACCAACCACACGAAAGGCATGAGGCTCTTCTTGAACAATGCGGAACCGCTTCTCGCGCTGCAGGCGGCGGCGCTCCCACTCATCATCGCGCAGATCGACCGGCTCATCAGAGACCGCCAGCTCGGCGCGAAGCTTAGCCACCTGCTCGCCCACGGCAAGCATCAGCGTGTTGAGACCGGCACCCGTCACGGCGGACACGGCAAAGAACATATGACCATCGTCAAGCGCTGCACGCTTAAGGTCGGCAATCTTGTCGGCCGTGCCCGGCGCATCGCACTTGTTGGCGACAACGATCTGCGGGCGCTCCGAGAGCTCTGCGCCATACTGCTCGAGCTCACGGTTAATAATGCGATAGTCCTCGACCGGATCGCGATCCTCAAACCCGTCCGTCATGTCAACGACATGCATGATCAGGGCCGTGCGCTCAATGTGGCGCAGGAACTGATGGCCCAGACCCTTGCCCTCGCTCGCGCCCTCGATGAGACCGGGGACGTCGGCAACGACGTAAGAATATTCGCCGGCACGCACCATGCCCAGATTGGGCACGAGCGTGGTAAACGGGTAGTCGGCGATCTTGGGACGGGCGGCACTCATGCGCGCGATGAGCGAGGACTTGCCCACCGAGGGAAAGCCCACGAGCGCGGCATCGGCCATAAGCTTCATCTCGAGCTCGATCCAGTGCTCCTCGGCCGGCTCGCCGAGCTGGGCAAAGGCCGGAGCGCGACGCACCGACGTCACAAAGTGGGTATTGCCCAGACCGCCGGCGCCACCGGGCGCCACAACGACGCGCTCGCCGTCGTGCACCAGATCGGCAATCTCGAACATCGGGGTCTGTGTCTCGGGATCGAGCTCGCGTACCACGGTGCCCATGGGGACCTTGAGAATTAGGTCCTCGCCGCTCTTGCCATTGCGACGAGCGCCCTGGCCATGCGTGCCGCGCTCGGCACGGAAGTGATGCTTAAAGCGGTAATCGATCAGCGAAGACAGCTGAGCATCGGCCTGGATGACGACGTTGCCGCCACGACCGCCGTCGCCGCCATCGGGGCCACCCTTGGGGACAAATGCCTCGCGCCTAAACGACATGCATCCGGCACCGCCGTCGCCGCCGCAAACGTTAATGCGGCTGATATCGGTGAACTGTGACAACAGAATCGCCTCCTACAAAAAAGAGGGAGACCCTTGAATCCTAAAACTCAAGTGCCTCCCACATATGTGCTCTATGAAGGGTGAATTACGCGTTCGCGAGCGGGCGTACGCTGACCCTGTGCTTGATACCCTTGTGGAACTCAACGGTACCGTCGACCAGCGCGAACAGCGTGTCGTCCTTGCCACGACCAACGTTCGCACCCGGGTGGATGTGCGTGCCGTGCTGACGGACGAGAATCGTGCCCGTGGTTACCGTCTGGCCGGCGAAGCGCTTCGTGCCAAGGCGCTGACCGCGGGAGTCACGGCCATTACGGGAGGAACCGAGTCCTTTTTTGTGTGCCATTGTGTATACCTACTCTTTCGTTACGAGTGTAATCTACTCGGCGACGGGAGCCTCGGCAACAGCCTCAGCCTCTGCCTTGACAGCCTTCTTGGCGCGGGACGTAGCCTGGACCTTCACGATCTTCAGCTTGGTGAGCTGCTGACGGTGACCCTTCAGACGACGATAGCGCTTACGCTTCTGGAACTTGAAGACCAGCTGCTTCTCGCCCTTGAACTGCTCAACGATCTGAGCGGTAACCTTGGCCTTGGCCAGCTTGTCGGGATCGGTGACGATCTTCTTACCATCGTTGAGGAAGATGACCGGCAGGGTGATCTTATCGCCCTCATTGCCCTCAATCTTCTCGACGGTGATGACATCGTCGGTGGCGACCTTGTACTGCTTGCCGCCCGTGTTAACGATTGCGTACATGTTTACTTGCCCTTCATGCATCAGTTAGTGCAACAGCCGAATATAGTAGCAGGCGAAAATACCCCCGTCAACGAGTATGTGGAGCAAATCCACAAGTTCGCACAGGTATGGGGCTGACGAGTCGGCCCTCGTCGTCCTCGCATGCTTGATTCTGACGCTCGA
Source organism: uncultured Collinsella sp. (assembly GCA_902465105.1). Classification (GTDB taxonomy): domain Bacteria; phylum Actinomycetota; class Coriobacteriia; order Coriobacteriales; family Coriobacteriaceae; genus Collinsella. The sequence goes on along the minus strand of CABQLM010000031.1, from coordinate 18,441 downwards.
CATCGTAGGAGCAGATGGTCACGAGGTCTTGCATACCGGTGGAAACAATAGGTGCATCGACGCCCGGGGTCAAGCCCTGCAACAAAACATCAGCAGCAGACAGCAAAATTTCCGGACGCATGGAGCCCTCGTTATCGGCGTGGGTGTCGAGCATGAGCACCAGGTGGTCCGGGCGCTCCCCCGCCGTGAGCTCATAGTCCACCAGTGTGTGGTCAAGGTCAAGGCGCTTGCTCTTCTTACCGCGCGCGTAGTCGATGCCATGGCCTGCACGCAACGTGTCGATCGCGGCGCGCACCTCATCGGCGCTCACAGGTGCCTCGGGGTCCAGATGCAGGTCGATGCGGTACGACAGGCGCGTGAGCTGGGCCGTGAGCGCCGGCGTGCGCACGTCGATGTAGGCGGCCTCGATGGGGGCCAAATCGGCCGGGGACGCCGCGGCCAGGCGCTCAAAGGCCTCGTCGAGCGCGACGAACTCGGTCATAAACAGGTCATACCACTCGCAGATCGACGACGTGCCAACGGGTAGCGCCGAGGAGAAACCCACGCGCATGTGCGGAGAGAAGCCCTGCGTGACGGCATAGGGCAGGCCCGCACGGCGCACGATGCGTTCAATGGTATGAATCAGTTCCAGGTGGCCCAGGTACTTGAGGCGATCGCGTTTGCCATAGCGAACGCGAAGCCTAAAGAGCGTGGGGTTGTCGGTCAAGCGCTCACTCATGCGCGATCACCCACCAATACGTTCTTGGCATGGAGCGTGGGGCAGATTCCGCAGCCGGTGCACGACGTGCGGGTGCAATCGGGCGTCGTAACGCCTTCCAGCGAGCGGCGGTATTCGCGCTCGAGGAAGCCGCGCGAGCAGCCGGGGCTCACGTGCTCCCAGGGCAGACGCCAGTCCAGCCCGTAGGGCAGGTGCACGAGCTCGTTGAGGTCGATGCCGTTTTTGGCCGCGGCTGACTTCCAGTTGTCGAGCGAGAAATGCTCCACCCAGGCGTCAAAACGCGAGCCCGCACGCCAGGCATCGATGATGACAGGCGTCATGTCGCGGCCGGCGCGAGACAGCGCGGCCTCGACGAGCGAGGTCTCGGCATCGTGGTAATGCACGCGTACGGCGCGGTTGCGCACGCTCGTGATGAGCAGCTTTTGGCGACGCTTGACGTCGTCGTAGTCGAGCTGTGGGCACCACTGGAACGGCGTTGCCGCCTTGGGAATAAACACCGAAACCGAGATGGACACCGAGATGGAGCCGCGGCGCGCCTTGGGCACCACGGAACGGCCAAGTTCCAGCACGTGATCGGCCAGGTTGGCAATGGCCACGATATCCTCGTCGCGCTCACCGGGAAGACCCATCATGAAATAGAGTTTCATGCGGTTCCAACCGGCCTCGAAGGCCGCCTTGGCCGCGCGGTCCAGGTCCTCCTCGGTCACGTTCTTATTGATGATGTCGCGCATGCGCTGACTTCCGGCCTCGGGGGCAAACGTCAGACCGCCCTTCTTTTCGCCGGCGACCGACTCGGCCATATCCACGCCAAACGAATCCAGGCGCTGCGAAGGAATGGACACGCGAATACCCGTGTCCTCCAGACGCCGATTAAGGCGACCGAGCACATCGCGGATGCAGGAGTGATCGGTGGTCGAAAGCGAGGTAAGCGACACCTCGTCATAGCCGGTCTTTTCCAGGCCCTGGATCACCGAGGACACAATCTGGTCTGCAGAGCGCTCGCGCACCGGACGATACGTCATGCCGGCCTGGCAAAAACGGCAGCCGCGAGCGCAGCCGCGCAGGATCTCGATAGACAGGCGATCATGAACGAGCTGCGCATAGGGCACGCACGACTGCGACAATGGATTGGTAGCGCCAAAGTCCTCGACGACGCGCTTGTAGACCACCGGTGGCACGTCCTTACCCTCGCGCGGCACGGTATAGCCGTGAGGCGAGCAGGGCTCGTCGTGGCGCACCTCATACAGCGACGGCACATAGGTACCGGCGACGGTCGCGAGCCGCTCGACGATCTGGGCACGCGAGGCGCCCTCGTCACGCAGACGACGATGCAGCTGGCAGATTTCGAGCAGCGATTCCTCGCCCTCGCCAATCAGAATGGCATCGAAGAAGGCCGCATACGGCTCGGGGTTATAAACCGAAGGTCCTCCGGCGACGATGATGGGATCATCCTCGGTGCGATCGGCCGCAAGCAGCGGAATGCCGGCGAGGTCGAGTGCCTCGAGAAAGTTTGTCACGGCCATCTCGTGCGGCACGTGCATACCGACGATATCAAACGAGGCCACGGGTGCTGCGCCCTCGAGCGATAGCAGCGGGATACCAGCCTCGCGCATGGCGTCGCCCATATCGGGCCACGGCACATAGCCGCGCTCACAGGAGATGCCCTCGGCCTGGTTAAGGATGTTGTACAGGATGGCAATACCCTGGTTGGGCAGGCCGACCTCGTACACGTCCGGATAAATCATGCAGCAACGATAGTCGGCATCGGCCTTGGAGAGCGTACCCCACTCGTGGTCGATATAGCGACTCGGCTTTTCGACCTTAGCGAGCAGCGGCTCGATCAAATGAAAACAGTCTTGGTATGGAACGCGCAAAAGAAACCCCTAAGCAGCGAGATCGGATGCATCCTCGAATGGATTCATGGGACGGGTAGCGCCGGCGACCGTGGTCACCAGGTCGCGGACGCGTGAGAAGGTAGCAGCGGCCACCTCGTTGGCACGGCTGTAGTCCACATCGCGCTCGTAGAGCGACACGAGGGCGCGGCCCATGCCATAGGTGCCCGCGGCGGCGGTCAGCGCCTTGACGGCAAACCCGATATGCGGCGTCTGCTTTACCAGGGCGCGGGTGACGGCGCGGATCACCAAGCCGCCGGCAAGCACACCCGCAACCTCATAGCCGCGCTCGGGCTTAATGCCGCGTCCAAAGATGGCCGCAAGCTCAAAGAGCATGCCCACCTGCGCCAGCGCCATAACGGGATAATCGGCCCCCGGCAGAAACACCAGAGCGCCAGTCGCCATATTGGTAATCGCGCACGAGGTGATGATGCGGTTAGCGGCGGCAATGCGCATAAAAGCAAAATTCGCCGCAAAGGCCGTCTCCTTGTCTGTGCGATCGAGAATCCAGCGGGCAAGCGTCTCGAGCAGATACGTCTTATCGGTAGCCGCCACCACGCCGAGCATGGGCGTGGACTCTTGGATAAAAGGCACCTCGACAGCAGATTCGGCCAGCACGCACACGGGAGCGCCGGCAATGACGAGCTCCTGTACAGCACTCTCAAGGCGGTCAGAACCGCACGAAAGCACCAGCACCACATCGGTATCGGTCTTGGGGACGATTCGCTCCTCGCCCAGGCGCTCAACGCGCACAATACCAGACGTCGTCTGCGGCACGAAGGCATCGCGCACCGTCTCAATCAAAAAACGGGGGGCAGACGAATCGAGGTAAACGGACACGCGCACCGGCGTGTCGGAATCCTTCTTGGTAGTCGCGCCCATCTTAAAGACGCGGGTCAGCTTGTCCACTGGAATCTTCATAGCAAACCCCTCCAGCAATTACGCGGCGCCCGAACGATGCCGCCATATGGATTGTACGATACCCACCGTCAGCAGCTGAATCATCATCGAGGACGAACCGAAGCTAATGAACGGGAGCGGAATACCGGTAATCGGCATCATGTCAATGCACATGCCGATGTTCTCGAAGGTCTGGAATGCCCACATGCCGACGATGCCCACACACGAGAGCCGCAAGAAGAGCGACTCGCACTTAAAGGCAACGCGAATCGTCGAGAAAATCAGCAACACGTACAAGCAAAGCAGCAAAAAAGAGCCGCAGAAGCCAAAGGTCTCGGACAAAAAGGCAAACACGAAGTCGGTGTGAAACTCGGGCAGAAAGCCACCGGCCGACTGCGTGGCATGCCCCAAGCCCTTACCAAAAAATCCGCCCGAGCCAACAGCAATCAGTGATTGCTGCAGGTTATAGGCATCGTCAGAATCGGCGTTCTCGGGATCGATGAAGACCGTCAGACGATTCATCTGGTACTGCTTGATCAGAACATCGTGGCCCAAAAGAGAATCGAAGACCGAATCGAGCGCCAGGACGAGCGCCACCAAACCCACGAGCAGAGCCAAAGTCGACAGCACCCATTCGCGGCGCGCACCGCTCATGCAGATGACGATAGCACCCGACACCAGCACGACCAGGCCCGAACCCAAATCGCCCATAGCAACGACAGCCAAAAACGGAACGGACAGCATGCCGCAGAGCTTGACGTAGTCACGAACGGTATCGATGCGCCCGTTATACTGTGAGCCGAGCGTAGCGATAAAGAAAATCGTGATGAGCTTGGCAAGCTCTACCGGTTGGAACGTCAGGCCAATACCGGGAATCTTTATCCAGCCCGTCATGCCCAGGCCGCCCGTATATGACAGACCCGGAATCTTAGGCGAGAAAATCACAATAAGGTCGATGACGAGCAGTGCCGTCGAGAAGTTAGAGATACCGCGCAGATCGGTACGCCACACGAGCACCGCAAGCACCGCGCCGATGCCAATACCCAACAGGTGGCGCGAAAACGACGCATCGGCCTTAAACTGCGATGCCGACCAGATGATGATGGCGCCGTAGGCGACAAGTGCCACGGTGGCAAGCAACACACCGATATGTACCTTCTGACGGAACGTACCGCGCGAAGCCGAAAGCTGCCTATTGACGCGATCCAGGCTGCTCCGGGAGCCGCTCTTTTTTTGACGGAATAGGTCCGCCGGCGAAAAATCCATCGCAACCTCCTATCGAACCGAGGAATCGCCCGTAGCCGACGAGGTGTCGGGCTCGTTGTAAATTGCACCGAGCACGTCGCGCACAACATGCAAAGCGGTATCGGAACCGCCACCACCCTGCTCGAGCACCGTTGCAATTACGTATTTAGGATCATCTGCCGGAGCGTAAGCGCAAAACCATGCATAGTCGTCCTCGCCGCTTTTCTCGCCAGTTCCAGACTTGCCATACACTTGCGGTGTCAAGCTGTTAAAGTGCGCCGCCGTCGAGGTCGATGCCGTATAAATCACGTCGTGCATGCCATTGCGGACAAGCGCAAGATCCGACTCACTATGAAGCTTGGCATCCAAGCGCTTCTTCTTGCCCTTGCCGTTGTACTTGTAGGCGTCGCCGTCGCCATCGCGCGACACCGCCGACAAAAACACGTGGGGTACATACTGCTTGCCGCCGTTGGCAAGGCCCATGTAGGCACACGCCATCTGCAGGGGCGTCACCAAGATGTCACCCTGCCCGATGGCAATGTTGGTCATATCGCCGGCGTTCCACTTACGGTCATCGGCGGACGAGTCGGTAAAGTACGACTCTTTCCACTCGGCGTCTGGAATACGGCCCGCGCCCTCACTCGGTAAATCAATGCCGCAGGTCTTGCCCAAGCCCCAACGGCGAAAGACCTCCTGCAGGCCCTCGGGATGCTGATCATCGTAGAAAAATGCCTTGCCCATGTCATAAAACACGGGGTCGCACGAGTTGGCGATACCCGACTGCAGCGTCATGGTGCCGTGACCGGAATGCAGCCAGCAGTACTTTCCCCAAGATTTGCCCAAGCCAGTCCAATATCCCGTGCAGTTGGTCGTTTGACTCGAAGTGTACGTGCCAAATTCAAGGCCAGCCAACGCCGAGAGGGGTTTAATGGTCGAGGCAGACATGTACTGGCCGCTAATGGCGCGGTTGAGCAGCGGATGCGAACCCTCGTCATCGTTGAGCTCGGTCCACACGTCGTTGGAGACACCGCCAATAAACACCGACGGATCAAACTTAGGCTCGCTCGCCATGCCCAAGATCTCGCCATTGTTAGGATCAAGGCACACCACGGCACCGTTTCCGGCGTTGCTGTAGCCCGTGGTCTTAGCAAGGTCGATAGCGTTCTTTAGTGCCGTTTCGCACGCCTGCTGAATCTTGAGATCGAGGGTAAGCTTAATATCCGAACCGGCCTTCGCGGGAACGGCGCCGGCCTGCCCGACAACATTGCCCGAGGCATCGACTTTAACGGTCTGCTCGCCGCGAATGCCCTGCAACAGGTTTTCGTAATAGATCTCTACGCCTGCCTGCCCCACGATGTCACCCGACTGATATGAAATCTGCCCGGCAGAACTGTTATCGGTTCCAGTAGATTTTTTGTTCTGCTTCTCGAGCTGTTCAGAGGTAATAGTGCCGGTATAGCCCAAGATATGACAGGCAGTCTCGCCATACGGATACTGGCGCTCGGTGCGCTCGGCGATCTTCACGCCCGGAAACTCACCAGCGTGTTCCTGAATATAGGCAACCGTGGAACGACGAACGTCGGTGGCAATGGTATGCAGGCTCTGGGCGCCCTCAGAATTGTCCTGAATGTTGCGCAAAACCGCGATGTAGGGCATGCCGAGCACGTTCGCGAGGTGATGCACCAGCACGGTGTCTTCGGCCAAGTCGCGATATGCGACGACAGCAAGCGACGGGCGGTTTTTCACCAGCGCGACACCGTTGCGATCGAGAATGCGGCCACGAACGGCCGGCGTGGTAACAGTTCTGGTTTGGTTGCTCTTGGCCTGTTTGTCGTAGTAATCCGACGAGACCATCTGCATGCCCCACAGCTTAACGGCAAGCGCGGCAAACATCGCACCAACGCCCATGGTGAGGATGGAGAAGCGACCCTTGAAGGCCGTCGAGGCAGTATTGCCCTCGCCCTCCGTGGCACGGGGAGCCGTTCCATGCTGCGTATCGTAGGTAAAACGGGAGTCGCCGCGACGCATAATAACCAGCGCGACCACAATGGCCACAACCAGTACGATACCGGCGACAACGACCGTCATCTGGGACGACATCTACGAGCCTCCCCTATTTAAGCTTTCGGGTCTTGGGCTTAAAGCGCATGCCCGTCTGACGCCCGCCACGCGCGGAGAATCCATAGCCGGACTGCGGCGCGACACCGGACATCAAAAACGGAACGGCGACCAAGCCCGTCAGAATCGAGGACGGCAGGGCGTGCCCGAAGATCGCCACGACAAAACTCGACTCCAGACCCATAAACAGCAGAATAATGCTGTAAATCACGTTAATGACAAGCGCGAAGGCACCCACCGTGATGCCACGCGCACTCGAAGCGCCACCCGTCTGGCCTGCAGCACTGTGCACCAGCGCAAAGGAGCCCGCGGTCAACAGCAGAGACATTACACCGACCGGCACAGCGGCGGTTAAATCGTAGAAAAGACCACTGCAAAAACCGCACACGACGGCACGCGTGGAATCACCCGAGAACACGCTCAGGCACACCAAAATAATCATAAAGTTAACGCGGCCGCCCGCGATGGAGATCTGCGGCGCCAGTCCTGCCTGCAGCAGCACGCAGACGATAGCGGCGATTGCAAAGGCACGGGAGCCAGCCCCCTGCTCGTGTAGATCCATGGACATGCCTCCCTATTCGCTCGATCCAGAATCGGACGCTTCGGACGCGTCGGAATCATCGTCCGTTTTCTCATCCTTAGACTTAGTCGCAGCATCGCGCGACGTGCCCTGCGGGGTACTATTGGCTGAACTTACGTCCTCATCAGAAGCCGACTGTTCATCGGTCAGCGAGGTTATGACGAGCACTTCCTCATTATTCTCGGCCGTAGTCTGAGCGCGCACGACGATGGTGTAGTACACGTCGTTTGCGGATTTTTCCACCGAGGACACGGTGCCGAGCGGTAAGCCCTTGGGGAACACGCCACCGATACCCGAAGTCACGATGATATCGCCCACCTTAACATCGGAGTCGACGCTCACGTACTCAAGACGCAGTGTGCCATCGGGCTGGCCCTGCAGCATGCCTTGCGCGCGCGTATCCTGCACCATGGCGGACACACCCGAGTTCTCGTCGCCAATCAGGCGCACGGTCGATGTCTTGGCCGAAACCTCGATAATCTGGCCGATAACGCCAGCCGAGCTCGTCACGGGCATGTTGATGGTAAGCCCGTCGGCAGAACCTTTATCGATGGTGACGGTCGACGTCCAAGCGTCACCCGAGGCGCCGATAATACGGGCCGCAGTAGACTTGAGGTTATAGGTCGACTGCAAACCGACCAAACTCTCCAAACGCTCGGCCGTCTTTTGAGCCTCGGAGAGCTCGGCGACCTTGGACGTCAAGACCTCGTTTTGTTTTTTGAGCTCATCGAGTGTGTCTTGAGATGCCGTGAGATTGGAAAACACGTTGCCGATCGCGTTGAAGGGAGCCGCCACGGCCGAGCCCACAAAACGCGCTGGAGAAGTGATCGTCGTCACGCCCGAGCGCACGGCATGGATAGGCCCGGCTTCGCCCTCACGAATGTAGAGGGTAAGCAGCAGCACCGAAATCAGGCTGAAAACAATCAACGGGCGCATACCCGTTGATTGTCGCTTGGTATTCAGATTTGAAGAGAAACCCGAAGTTCTTGCCAAATGGAATCCACCTTTTGGAATTAAGCGTTGGTCTGGACGAATCCGCCGTCAAACGCGTTGGCCTCGAGCACGCGAGCGCAGCCGTTGACGACATTGTCAAGCGAGGTGGGACTGACGTTAACCGAGACGCCGGTTTCGTCGCGCAGGCGAACATCAAGTCCACGCAGCAGCGCACCACCGCCGGTAAGCAGGATACCGTAATACATAAGATCGGAGGCAAGATCGGGCGGCGTGGCGTCAAGGGCGTCCTTGACGGCCTTTGCCATCTCGTCGAGCGGCTTATTGAGGGCGCGACGAATCTCCTCGCTCTCAATGCGAACAGTCTTGGGCAGGCCCGTGATTACATCGCGACCGTTGACCTCGACGTCGAGCTCGTCCTTGAGCGGCACGGCAGAGCCGACCTTGATCTTAATGTCCTCAGCCGTACGCTCGCCGATAGCCAAGTTGTAGGCATCACGAACATGGGTGAGAATCGCCTGATCGAACTCGTCGCCGGCAATGCGAATAGACTGCGACACGACAATACCGCCCATGGCGATAACGGCAACCTCGGTAGTGCCGCCGCCGATATCGATAACCATGGAGCCCGTAGGCTCTTCCACGGGAAGATCGGCACCGATGGCAGCAGCCATAGGCTCTTCGATAAGATAAGCCTGACGAGCTCCGGCCTGAATCGTGGCCTCAAACACGGCACGCTTCTCCACCGACGTAACGCCAGAGGGAACACAGACGACAACGCGCGGACGCGGCGTCCACGGATAACGCTTCTCGGAAGCCTTATCGATAAAGTAACGAAGCATGGCCTCGGTAACATCGAAATCGGCAATGACGCCGTCCTTAAGGGGGCGCACGGCGACGATGTTACCGGGCGTACGGCCGAGCATGCGCTTAGCCTCGATGCCAACAGCTAAAATGCGCTCGTCATTCTTGTCGATAGCGACGACGGAGGGCTCGCGAATGACGATGCCCTTTCCGCGCACAGAGACAAGCGTGTTGGCGGTACCGAGGTCGATGGCAAGATCGCCCGCATAGCTACCGAAGAACATGTCCATCAAAGAAAACAACGCAACTCCTGATGTGTTGGATGATTGCTGGAAAACTATTAGGTCATACTAGCGCAAGCCCGGCGCCTCACTTGCGGTGAAGCGCCGGGCAAAGCCAAACCCCATAAGGTCGCTACTGGTTATCGGCGGCCGAGAAATCAATGTCAAGCGAGGAGACGGCCCATCCAATATGGTTATCCGAGCGCACGAACTTAACCTCGTACTCCTGCTCGCCGCCCTTGGACAGCGACACCTTGACCTTTGCCGTAGTCTCGGTCATCGACTGATCCATGCCCTCAATCGAGGCGGTAGCGCCTTGCGGAATAGAGGAGATAATCATCGACTTGGCGTCCTCCGAAAGGTTCGTGGCCAGGTACGACTCGGCCTTGGCGGTATCGCCGTCACCAGCTGCCTGGAACAGGTCGGTGAGTACAGACTCCTGCGAAGGGAAACCGAGACCGCGCGTATAGGCAAAGCCCAGGCCGCCCGCGGCAAGAACGATCAGCAGAAGCAGAACCAAGAACACCTTGAGGCCCGTGTGGCGATGGCGACGACGGACCTTGGCCTCCTTGCGATCCTGCTGGACCATCTCGGACTCAGACAAGGTAAAGAACCCCGTATCGGACGGGTCAGGCATAAACTGTCCAGTCTGGCCTGCAGGATCGAGCGGATCGACGGCAGGCGCGTCCATCGCGGGAGCGGGGGCCGTCGCCATGGCGGTCTGGGCCGAAAGTGCAGCGAGCGAGTCCTGCACGCGAGCAAGCTCGTCGGCCTGCTCGGGCGTCAGCTGGTAGATACCATCGGCGGTAGCGGTGTTAAATGCGTCGAGCGCCTCGGAGGGACGACCGGCAGCAGAGAGCGCCTCGCCCATGCCAGCGTTCAGCGCACGGCTGTCGTCGCGCGGACCGGCAAAATCGATGGCCGTGCGATAGGTCTCCACGGCGTCCGCGGGTCGGCCAAGCTTGATGAAGCAGCGACCGAGCTCGCCAAGGGCGGCAGCAGGAGCCGGGTTGGCACCGTCGATGGCTGCCTGGCGGAAGGCGGTGCCGGCATTGGCGAAGTCGCCCGACTGGAAGAGGGCGTTGCCCAGGCCCAGATAGGCCTTAAATGGCGTAGCGTAGGATGCATCCTGAGTGGCGGCGGAGAATGCCTGGGCAGCCGTGGTGTAGTCGCCCACGGCGGCGAGCGCTTTGCCGCGGTTGGTGAGCAGCGCGCCGCGCTTGCCATAGGTTCCGTCGTTAAGAGCGGCAGCGTAGGCCTCGGCAGCCTCGGCGTACATACCCAGGTGCATCAGGGCGTTACCGCGCAGATGGTCGGCCTCGCCCATGATCTCGCTGGGGGTCTTTGCCGCACCGAGCATCTGGGCGGCAGCGGAAAAATCACCCGCGCGGTAAGCAGCGCGGCCCTGTTGGATCAACTGGCTATTCAAGGAAGTCCCCTTTTACTCGTGAACGATCTCGACATGGACGATCTCGTCGCCGGCACGCAGCTGCGAAATCACGTCAAGGCCCTCGACCGTGGTGCCAAAGACGGTGTAACCGGAATCGAGGTTATGCTGTGCGCCAAGGCAAAAGTAGAACTGCGAGCCCGCGGAATCGGGATCCATAGAACGCGCCATGGCAAGCGCACCGTCCACATGGCTGTTGCGCGGGTTGGTGGCGAACTCTCCCTTGATGCAGTAACCGGGGCCACCGGTGCCGGGCATACCGTCGGGGCCCTCAAGGCCGGCAGCGACGTCAGCGCCGGACATATCGCGGGTATTGGGGTCGCCGCCCTGGATCACAAAGCCGGGCACATAGCGGTGAAACTTAAGCCCGTCGTAGAAGCCCATCGTGGAAAGCTCACAGAAGTTTGCCACATGGATGGGAGCACCCTCGCCGTCAAATTTGACCTTTATCGTGCCCTTCGACGTCTCGATGATCGCACACTCGTCACCAGCGAGCTGGTACTCGGGCGTATAAAGCTCTTTCTTAAAACCAAACATGTGGTTCCTTCCTCGTGCGTTTAAAGCATATTTGTAAGAATTGTAGCAATAAGCACGGGCTTCCATCAATTGCGCACGCAGGTTATGCCGGCGGAGGGCAACAAATTACGAACGCGGTTGCGGCTTCCAGGCGCTCACATTGGCATCGTACTGGTTAAGGGCGCTGTTGCCGCCCTGTGCGATGGGCGCCAAGATTTCGCTCTGGCGGGCGCTCAGCGACTCGCCATCGGGAATGGACAGCGAGATATCCCAGCTCTGGCAGATCATGTCGACGCGCTCGAACATCCACTCGGCAAGCTGCTTTAGGTGCTCGATATCATCCGCGTAGACGGTATCGTCTTGTACCTTAAGGTTGTTGAGCTCGCCTTGGGTCTTTTTGATCTGGTCACGCAGGGTATAAGCGCTCTGCGACAACTCCTGGCGCGTGGAGAGCGGCGTGCGCAGGTATCCGCTGTTAAACGAGTCGACGACCTCGCCGATCTGATCATCGTCGCCATACGACACGATAGTCTGATACAGACCGTCGAGCATGGCGTAGAGCTGGTCGTCGGTCAAGACCGTCTCCTCCTGTACCACCTCGGCAGCATCGTCGGGCTTGGCGTCGTCCTTAGTCGCCTCGCCCTTCTGGCGTGTGGGGAAGGTGGTCCGAGCAGCCTGGCCAAACTGGTCGTAAAACCCGGGCATGACACCTAGGGGGTCGGCCGTCACAAACCAATAGGCACCGCCGAACACAACCGCGAGCAGGACTATGACAATAACCGGCTTGGGAATATGACGCTTATGCTTGTGATAAGCATCCTCGTCGGGATGCACCTTTCGCTTAGGCTTTTGCTTATTGGACTGAGCATCGTCGCGCAGGGAAACCGGCGTCGGGATATCTACCTTAGGGATACCGAAATCCTTATCGAAGGCCGGCAGCACGCAGGTCTCGTTTGGATCGGCGGCATCGGAAAGCACCGCGGCGGCAGAGGCCGGCGCGTGGGGTACCTCGGTATCAATCTGCTCCTGGGTCAGGCGCGGAAAACCAGCCGTACGCCCTGCTGCCAGGTCGGATGCGGCGGCGTCCTTAGAAAGGATGCCCGGCGCGGGACGGCCGCACTTGGGGCAGGTGCGGTCATGCGGAGACAGGCGGGCACCGCAGCCGTCGCAAAACACGAACTCGGTGTGCTCGGGGCCATCACCAGGTCCAACATAGGCATTGCAATAGGGGCAGAACGAGGAGCCGTCCTCTATGTTCTTAAGGCAATGCGGGCAGATCACGGCGTCCTCTTTTCGGAATCATTCGAACAATTGAGGTTAGAGCATAACATCGCTACGCCCCTAAAGGCACAGGGCACCAATTCAACATCGCTGCAAGCCCAACAAGGGATACAGTGGGACAAGGTCATCAGTAGTGTTTGTCCCATGGCAGTTGCGAATAGCAGGCTCGTTACGGCACACGAACATGGGACAAACACTACTGATGACCTTGTCCCAAACAAAACTATAGAGACACGTCCCAAATTAGCTACCCTGTGGGGTATGGTTACTTCTTATTTTTGCTCGGCATCGAAACCTTAATACCCTGGGGGGACTTGGTCACACGCGAGCGCTTGGCTCCGGCGCCCTTCTTTTTCTTGGGCTGCGCCTGGGCCACACCCTCGAGCGCGCGGGCCTCGGCATCACGGGCGGTGCGCTCATCGCGTCGCTGGGCCATGTCAGAAGCGACGCGCCTGGCGATGCGCCCAGCAGTCGAGCCCGTCGAGCTCACCTTGCCGCCGCCACGCCCCAGACGCACGCGAACGCCACGACCAAAACCCGTGGCCGAATGGCGACGGCGCGGCTTAAGCGAGTCCATCATCGTGGCAAGCTTAAAGAACACCGAGCAGGTAAAGACTATGATGACCGCCAAAATGACCATCTGGCCGATGGATAGGTTGGCAATGGACAGCAATTCCGGGAACCCGATAACACCCACCAGAATGCCGGCAACCACAAACACAAACAGCGCCACGCGCAAGGGCGTAAGCGGCTGAGAGATGCGCCAGATCAGACTGACGCTCGACGCACACGAGGTAAGCAGGCACATCGTCGACAGCGTGAGCTGGTTAAAGCCGAACACGCGCGCCACAAAGATATCGAGCACTGCCGCCAAAATGACCGCAATCGATGCCGGCAGAGCGCGCTTAAGCACGTTTGTCAGGAACGACCCCTTTACACGTGCATTGTTAGGCTCCAGGCCCAACACAAATCCCGGCGCTCCGATGCAGAAGAAGTTGATGAGCGTCATCTGGATGGGCTCGAAGGGATACGGAGGCAGCGCAATGCACAGCGCCGCTAGGCCCATGGAAAACAGCGTCTTGGTAAGGAAGAGGGCGGCTGAACGCTGCAGGTTGTTGATGGAACGACGGCCCTCGGCTACCACAGCGGGCATCGAGGCAAAGTCGTTGTCGACCAGCACGATCTCGGCTACGTTGCGCGCGGCGTCGGAGCCGGCTGCCATGGCCACGGAGCAGTCGGCCTCCTTGAGCGCTAGCACGTCGTTGACGCCGTCGCCCGTCATGGCCACGGTGTGCTCGCGGCGCTTAAGCGCCTGCACGAGCTCGCGCTTCTGCTGCGGGGTCACGCGGCCAAAGACGTGGTAACGATCCACCGCGGCATCGAGCTTGGACGGCGTATCGAGCGTCGTGGCATCGACGTAGGCATCGGCACCCGGAATGCCCACCACGCGCGCGATCGATGACACCGTGCGCGGATCGTCGCCACTGATCACGTTGAGGGTCACGCCCTGCTCGTTAAAGTAACCGATAGTCTCGGCGGCGGAGGCGCGGATCTCGTCGCGAATGGTCACAAAGCCCACGGGCTCGGCCTCGCCCACCATATCGCCATCGGGCGTAAAGCCGTCCACGCGGGCCACCACGAGCACACGGCACGTGTCGGCAAGCTCGGCCACACGATTCTCGACCTGCGTAAAGACGCGGTCCGAAAGCACAAACTGCGCAGCGCCCATCACATAGGAGCCCTGTGCAAACGAGGCCCCGCTCCACTTTTTGGAAGACGAGAACGGAATGACCGACAGCGGCTCGGAAACCTCGACCGGACGGTCGGCGTAATAGTTGAGCAGCGCCTGACAGGTCTCGTTGGCATCTGCCGAGGTCGCACGCGCCACGTTGGCGAGTGCAAAGTCAAGAACCGTCGTATCTACGGGAACGGCGACATCGCCCTCCCCCGCGCCCACGCCCTCGATCGGAAGCGGGTACGTGCCCTCGACCTCCATGCGGCCCGAGGTAATGGTGCCCGTCTTGTCCAGGCACAGCACGTCGACGCGCGCGAGCGTCTCGATACAATAAAGCTGCTGCGCGAGTACCTTGCGACGCGCCAGGCGAACCGTGGCGATGGCGAGTACCGACGAGGTCAGCAGCACCAGGCCCTGCGGAATCATGCCCAGCAGGGCACCCACCGTGGACAGCAGCGCCGAAGAAGGCACACGACCGGCCAGCAGCTCGGAGAAGCACCACGAAAGCGCGCTATCGCCCGGGGCTCCCGCGGCATCCCACAGCTCGCTCACACTCGAGGCAAAGAGCGCCAGACCAAGCGGGATCATGATAATGCTCGCGAACCGCACGATGGCGTTCAGCGCGTTCATGATCTCGGAATTGACTTTTTTGACGTACTTGGCCTCGTTGTTGATCTTGGCCACGTAGTTGTCGGCGCCGACGTGGATCACGCGGGCGCGCAGCAGGCCCGAATCGATAAAGCTGCCGCTCATGAGATCGGAGCCGGGCTGCTTCTTGATAAGGTCGCTCTCGCCCGTCAGCAGGCTCTCATTCACGAGTGCCTCACCCGACACCACCACGGCATCGGCGGGAATCTGGTCACCGCGCCCCAGGCGAATGATATCGTCGAGCACGATCTGGTCCAGGTCGAGCTCCACCTCGGCGCCATCGCGCACCGCAATGGCCTTCTTAGAGGTGAGCAGCGTAAGCTTATCGACCATCTTCTTGGAGCGCATGGACTGGATGACACCGATGGCGGTATTGAGGAACACCACGAACAGGAACGTCAGGTTCTTAAACGAACCGGTCAGCAACACCAAAATCGCCAAGACCACGTTGATCAAATTGAACAGCGTGCAGAGGTTCTCGATGATGAGCTCGCGGACCGATTTGGTCTTGAGCTCCATGTTGCGGTTGATCTTACCGGCGGCGATGCGCTCCTCGACCTCGGCGGTCGAAAGTCCGCGCTCGATATCCGTTACTGCCATACCACGTCCCATCACGTCGCGTCGGTATAAGAAAACCGCCCGGACCATGCGAGGTTCGGACGGTCTTACGTTCGATGGTGCCCCATGTTGGATTCGAACCAACGGCCTTCTGCTCCGGAGGCAGACGCTCTAATCCCCTGAGCTAATAGGGCGAACGGTTGGCATTATACCCAAGTGCGCCATGGGCTAACAAAAGAAAAGAAAAAGCTTTGCAATTCCGTGGGAGACGCAGCCCTGCAGCTCACTTTAGAACGCAAAAGTGAGCTTAATAGTATAAACTCTCATGCACCATATAATACGGCTCGCAATGCGGGCCGTTTTACAAGGGCTATCCATCGAGGTGAGAGGCACACCATGATTGCAATTTTAAAGCAGAGCGCGAGCGACGAGGCCGTCGGCCACATCGTCAGCTGGATTGAAAAGAAGGGTCTCAAGACCGACGTATCGCGCGGCGAGAACGAGACCATCATCGGCCTGGTGGGCGATACGACCAAGATCGACCCGTTCCTGCTCGAGTCCATGGACGTCGTCGAGCGTGTGCAGCGCGTCTCCGAGCCGTTCAAGCGTGCCAACCGCAAGTTCCACCCCGAGGACTCCGTCATCGATTGCGGCCACGGCGTCAAGATCGGCGGCGACCAGTTCCAGGTCATCGCCGGCCCCTGCTCCGTCGAGGGCGAGAACCTCATCCGCATCGCCCGCCGCGTGAAGGCCGCCGGCGCCACGATGCTGCGCGGCGGCGCCTACAAGCCCCGCACTTCCCCGTACGCCTACCAGGGCATGGGCCCCGCCGGCCTCGACCTGCTGTGCGAGGCTTCGGCCGAGCTCGACATGCCGATCGTCACCGAGATCATGGACCCGCGCGACGTACAGGTCTTCTTGGACAAGAAGATTGACGTCATGCAGATCGGCGCCCGCAACGCACAGAACTTCCCCCTGCTCAAAGAGGTCGGCAAGACCAAGACCCCGATTTTGCTCAAGCGCGGCATGTCCGGCACGATTGACGAGCTGCTCATGGCTGCCGAGTACATCATGAGCGAGGGCAACGACAACGTCATCCTGTGCGAGCGCGGTATCCGCACCTTCGAGACCCGCACCCGCAACACCTTTGACCTCAACGCCGTGCCGGTGCTGCACCACCTGTCGCACCTGCCCGTCGTTGCCGACCCCAGCCACGCCACCGGCTACACCCGCTACGTTGAGCCTATGGCACTCGCGGCGACCGCCTGCGGCGCCAACGGTCTGGAGATCGAAGTCCACGATGAGCCCAGCCGCGCATGGTCCGACGGTGCTCAGGCCCTCACCCCCGACCAGTTCGACGACACCATGCGCCGCATCCGCGCCATCCGCGAGGTCGTCTGCCAAGAGACCATGGAGTAACCCATGGGTACGGTGAGAAACGCGCGCGTTAACCAGGGCGGCCCCAAATGCGCCGGCATTGTGGGCCTGGGCCTCATCGGCGGCAGCTTTGCCCGCGGCTATGCGCAGGCGGGCGTCCGCGTGCTGGCTTGGGACCCCGACGATGACGTCATGACGGCCGCCAGCATGGGCACCGTCGCCGGCGAGCTCAACGACGAGACGCTCGGCGAGTGCGACATCATCGTGCTGGCCTGTTACCCCGAGGCCTGCATCGAGTGGCTCGAGGCGCACGCCCAGGCACTCGCCGACGCCACCGACACCGACGCCATCATGGGCCCCGTGGTGATCGACACCGTGGGCGTGAAGGGCATCGTGTGCAAACGCGCCTTTGAGCTTGCCCGCGAGCACGGCTTTTACTTTGTAGGCGCACATCCCATGGCGGGCACGCAGTTCTCGGGCTACGCGCACTCCCGCGCCGACCTGTTCCAGGATGCGCCGCTCGTGCTCGTTCCGCCCGCGGTAGACGATGCGCTTAAGCTTGAGCTCTTGGGCCAGGTGCGCGAGATGGTGCGCCCCTTGGGATTTGGCAAGTTCAGCGTGACCAGCGCCGCCGAGCACGACCGCGTGATCGCCTTTACGAGTCAGCTCGCTCACGTAGTGTCCAACGCCTA
The DNA here is from genome assembly GCA_902465105.1 of uncultured Collinsella sp. Classification (GTDB taxonomy): domain Bacteria; phylum Actinomycetota; class Coriobacteriia; order Coriobacteriales; family Coriobacteriaceae; genus Collinsella. The sequence goes on along the minus strand of CABQLM010000031.1, from coordinate 698 downwards.
CGTTAAAAGCCCTACCGCCCAGGTTCACCACGGTTTTTCTGCCGGTAGCTACCGCGACCTCACCCGCGTGGCACACCTCAACCCCCAGATGTGGTCCGAGCTCATGATCGACGACGCCGACGCGCTCGCCTTCGAGATCGACCATCTGATCGAGGCACTCGAAGCCTACAGCCGCGCCCTCAAGAACCGCGACCAGCGGCATCTGGAGAACCTCCTTGCTGAGGGCGACCGCATCAAGCGTGCCTTGGATGATGAGGCAAGCAACTAGTACACACAACACGCCAGGTCGAAAGGACCACAGCTTATGGCGATTACCATCGATATCGATACCGCACGCCCCTACCAGGTACATGTCGGTACGTTTTTGCTTGAGCAGACCGGACCGATCGTTCGTGCCACTGCCGGCGGCACGCGAGCCGTCATCGTGACCGATACCAATGTGGGTCCGCTCTACCAGATGCCCGTCAAGCAAAGCCTGGAGGCTGCGGGCTATGCGGTGAGTGTCTGCACCTTCGAGGCCGGCGAGGCCCACAAGCGCGCCGAGACCTACATTGCCATCCTGGAGTTTGTGGCCGAGCACGAGCTCTCGCGCTCCGACGTAATCGTGGCGCTCGGCGGCGGCGTCGTGGGCGACGTAGCCGGCTTTGTGGCCGCCACCTACATGCGCGGCTGCAAGTTTGTGCAGATCCCCACGAGTC
>CABQLM010000030.1 GCA_902465105.1 uncultured Collinsella sp. | reverse complement strand
CCGCACACGCTATCGAGGACGGCAGCGATATCCTGCAGCAATCCGCCCTGCTTCATGGGGATCCACGTCATAAGGCAGTAAACCACGATGAGCGTGGAGTAAAAGTTGAACAGCGTATTGATCAGCTGGATAATGGTGTAGATGTTGATAGGATTCTCCTCGCTTTGTCTTTACTTAAGGTAGCCGTCAGCACGGAGCTTCTTAAGGTCTGAATCCTTTATTTCGCAACCGGCGGGCAGCACCATAAACACACGGTCACCAACCTCTTTAACCGTAGCGCCCAGACCGCAAGCAAAGCCATAGCTAAAATCCAGAACACGTTTGGCGACCTCAGTACGCACGCCCACAAAAATCAACGCGACAGGCTGCTTGGTACGCACGCGACGCACTACGGTCTCGACATCGTCATAACTCTCGGGACGCAAGACATAGGCAGGCAGCTGAGGCGTAGCATTGATAATGTTGCTCGCATAGGTCGAGGCGCCGCTCGACTCGGGAGCAGGAGCAGGCGCCGCCGCACGAGCACGGGCACTCTCGGCATAGCTCGACGGCGTGTCGTACGCGCCGGGACGATAGGCGCCCGACGATGCATCTTGAGAACGAGAGGGCGGGTTGTAGGTCGTGGCGTGACGAGAGTCATCGCCGACAAGTTGACCGGAACGCGTGTACACGGCAACCGACTCTGCCTCGCCGCGGCGGGTCTGGCCCAACAGGCCATTGGTCGGTTCATCCTGAGTGTAAAAACCATCACCCGAAGCAGCGCCATATCCGCCGGCCTGATAGCCATCGTCGTAGCCGTCATCGTAGCCGTAGTCGTCATCTTGATCGTAATCCTGGCCGTAACCCTGTTGTCCACCCAGATGTATCTTATTTTTAATCTCGTCAAGGAAGCCCATGGTTGTATCCTCTCACGGTTTAGTGCAGGCGCTCCAGGAATCTGTGCGCACTTCAAGCCCTCATTTTACTGCAAACTCCGGGCTAAATACTACCCTGCCCAGGCGAACAAGCGTGGAGCCCTCCTCAAGGGCAACCTCAAAATCTTCGCTCATGCCGCAGGATAGCTCATGAAGATGTAGATCAGGATGAAGCGACTCCAACTCATCCCTCAGCTCGCGCAGCCCTGCAAAAGTCCGTCGTGCCACATCCTTGTTCCCCCGGGGCGCCATAGTCATAAGCCCCTGCACACAAATTCCCTCAAGTTCCACAAGCTCGCCGGCAACGCCACGAATCTCATCGGGCGAAAAGCCGCCCTTGGACTCCTCGCCACTCACGTTAACCTCGATCAGTACCTGTTGGGGGGCGGCGAGCTCGCCCGCTTCGATTTTGCGGACGGCACGGCTCGAGATCGCCTGCGCCAGATGAAGCGATCCCACCGAATGAATCAGCTCGGCCGAGCCCAATACCGCGTTAATCTTGTTGGTCTGAAGATTGCCGATCATATCGAAGCGCACCTCGGGCAGCTCCGGATGCTCCGCCAGTCCCGCAAGCTTACGAACAAGCTCTTGCGGACGGTTCTCGGCAAAATGGCGATACCCCGCCTGGATGGCCGCGATGGTCTCATCGACGCCAACGGTCTTGGATACGGCAATCAGACGCGCGGCATCGCGGGGCCTCCCGGCACGATCGAGCGCCGCATAAAAACGCTCAAGTATCTGCTCGCGGCGAGCGCGCATCACGTCCAAATAATTATCCATTGCCAATCGCCTCCGCTAACAGCCATACAAGTAGTCCCATGCTAACGCAAGAGCGCGCCTGCATGTGCAAGGCCGCGCTCACTTAGGTATTTACAATCTTTCGACGAACGGAGCCTGTCCTACTCCTCGTCGTCCTCGCCATCATCCTCGTCCTCAAGATGATCCAGCAGGTAGCGGAGACCCTCGCTCACCTCGTTAGCGGGTACCTTGGCAACATAGCGTGCATCGACGGCAGGCCTCATGATAACGCCCTCGCCCGAAGGCACGCGCATGCTCTCGAGCTCGTCCTCGTCCGTACGGGCGATATCGCCGGCATTCATACGCTGACCGGTCAAAAGAAAGGTCAAACGGCAAGCAGCATCGATGGAGATCGACGCGATGCGATCCAGATAGCGCGAAACCATGATCGCGCGGCGGAGGTCATCGTAGTTGCTATCGTCGTCCATAAACTCGCCCGTGTCCATGCGATTGAAGGTACGGAAGAACTTCTCGTAGGCAGCGTGCACCGGTTCATCCTCGACGGCCAGGTTGCAGATGATGGACATGTCGTTGGTGACGAGCGCGGAAAGCGAGGAGCCCAGCACCTGGTACACGGCCTCGGCCTCGGCCTCGACCGTACCGACAAGCTCCTTGGGCAGTGAGATATCGGCCTTGACCATATGACGCGTGGCACGGCAGATTTGGCGAACCTTATCGGTCATGCGCTGCAAGTTAAAGTCGACGTAGATGATCGTCTGCAGCAAACGGAAGTCGGAGGCGACCGGCGACTGCGTGGCGATCAGGTTGTAGCACACGGCCTCCAAGTTGGCGCAACGCGCGTCAATCGAAAGCGTGCGCTTCTTGGTCTTGGTGGCGAGCTTGCGGTCGTCGGTCACAAAGGCCTTCACGGCGTCGTGAAGGGCCAGATCAACGGCCTCGTAGATGCTCAGCATCTCGTGACGGGCCTCGATGAGCTGACGGGAAAACAGTTTGCGCATGGTTCACTCCAATCAGTTGGGTGCGGTCATGCCACCCGCACAGTGAATACGCACCGGACCAGGTCCAATCGGTTTGGGACTAGTCGCACCGATCAGCCAAAGCGGCCGGTGATATAGTCTTCCGTCCGCGAGTCCACCGGGCTGGTGAAGATCGCGTCGGTTTGACCATACTCGATGAGCGTGGCGGGCTCGCCGGCAACTTCTTGCAAGAAAAATGCGGTGTAGTCGCTGATACGAGCCGCCTGCTGCATTGAATGAGTGACGATGATGATCGTCATCTCGGGCGCCAGCTCTGCCATCAGATCCTCGACCTTAGAGACGGACGTGGGGTCGATGGCGGAGCAGGGCTCGTCCATCAGAAGGACATCGGGCTGCACCGCAAGCACGCGCGCGATGCACAGACGCTGCTGTTGACCGCCCGAGAGCGCCAAACCATCCTTGTTGAGCTGATTGGATACCTCTTTCCAGAGGTTGGCGCGCTTGAGCGATTCTTCCACGATGTCATCGAGGTCGCTTTTGCTAGTCACGCCCTGCAGACGAGGGCCAAAAGCGACATTCTCGTAGATGGATTTGGGAAACGGGTTGGGCTGCTGAAAAATCATGCCCACGCGGCGGCGAAGGTCGACCGGATCGACGCCCTCGGCATAGATATCATTGCCGTCGAGTGTCATGGTGCCCTCGATGCGGGTGCCCTCGATAAGGTCGTTCATACGGTTGATGCAGCGCAAAAACGTCGATTTGCCGCAACCCGAAGGACCGATAAACGAGGTGATGGCGTTTTTGGCGATGTTGAGGTCGAGCCCTGTCAGCGCATGAAAGTCACCGTACCAAAAGTTGAAATCCTTGGCCGTGATGGCCGCTTGCTCCGGCGTGGGAGCGGACTGATAGACGGACATGGGACTCCTTAACTAGCGGCGTTTGTGCGACAGATAACGCGCAAACAGGTTGAAGGCCAGAATAATCGCCATCAGCAAAAGCGCGGTGCCGTAGGCTGCGTTCATGTTGATGCCGTCATTGGCAAGCAGATAAAGGTGAACGGTCATGGGACGACCAGAATCGAGCGGCGAAATAGGCAGGTTGATGGCCTGGCCCATGGTGTACAGCACCACGGCGGTCTCGCCGATGGCGCGGCCGATGGCAAGCACGATGCCGGTGGCGATGCGGCCAAAGGCCGAAGGAAGAACGATCTTGGAGACGACCTGCCACTTGGTGGCGCCCAGGCCATATGCGCCCCAACGGATATAGCGCGGAACGGCGCGGATTGCCTCCTCGGTGGTACGCATGACGATGGGTAACATCAGGAGCGCGAGCGCCAGGGCAGCCGAGACCATCGAAAGGCCCAGGCCCATGGCCTCAACAAACAAGGCGTAGCCAAAGAGGCCCATAACAATGGAGGGCACCGAGGCCAGGGCATCGGCAGCATAGCGGATGATGTCGACAACCTTGCCCTGCTTGGCGTACTCAGCAAGATAGACCGCAGCCAAGACGGCAATAGGCGTGCAGATGAGCATGGCGAGCGCCGTCACGTAGACGGTCGAGACGATCGTGGGCCAAATACCGCCCTCGGCGTTTACGCCCTGCGGCCAGCCAAAGATAAAGTCGAGCGAAATGTGAGGCAGACCGTTGACGACCACATAGGCGATGATGGCGACCAGCACCAGCGTGGTAATGTAGGCCGCTGCGCGAAACACGCCGAGCATGATCTTGTTGGACAGGTCCTTATTGATGCGGCCCTTCTTGCCGTGGGAAAGGGCACGCTTGATGCGCTCGCGCGACGAGGTCGTATCGACCGTCGTGTCAACAAAATCGGACATAGCCTACCCCCTCTTCTTCTTGGAGATCAGACGGACAATACCCACCAGCGCGGCGGAGATGATAAACAGGACCACGCCCATGCCAAACAGAGCGGAACGGTGGAGGCCCGAGGAATAGCTCATGTCGAGCGCGATCTGACTCGTAAGCGTCGAGATGGGACTCGAAATGCTGTCCGGGATGACTGGCGCGTTGCCCACGACCATGAGCACGGCCATGGTCTCACCGATGGCGCGACCCATGCCCAAAACGATCGCGTCCACAATGCCCAATTTAGCGGCAGGTAGCACGACCTTGTAGATGGTTTGCCACTTGGTGGCTCCCATGGCGTAGGACGCCTCGCGAATGCCCATGGGGATGGAATTGAGTGCATCGATGGTGAGCGTGGTGATGGTGGGAACGATCATGATGGCGAGGACGAACCATGCCGTCAGCGCGCCAAAGCCAAGACCACCGGTCAACTGCGCGATAAACGGGCGAATGATGATCATGCCGAAGAAGCCGTAAATGATGGAAGGGATGCCCGCTAGCAAGTCGACGGCAGGGCTGATGAGTTTGCGCACGCGCTTGCCGGCGATCTCGACCAGATACACGGCCGTGCCCACACCCAGGGGCACACCCATGGCGAGCGCACCGACCGTCACCAGGCCAGAGCCCGCCAGCAGCGACATGATGCCGTAGTGGCCCTCAGAGGGCGCCCACGTAAAGCTAAAGAAGTCAGCCAGACCGATGTCAGTAAAGACGGGCAGCGCCGAGTACGTGGTAAAGACAAAAATCAGGATGACGGTGACGACCGCCAAGAACGCGCAGGCAAAGAAAATCCACTGCAGCGCCTTCTCCTTGAGATACGTGCTGCGCGACACCAATGCCAACTCACGCTTTTTGGGCGCCTGAGTCGTCTGTTCAGTCTGGGGGGCTCCCTGTGCTTCCACGCTACTCACTCCCCTTTCCGTCGTTGGTGACGGGAATAAAGCCCGCCTCGCGAATCTGCTTGTCCATCTTCTCGGACGTCACATAGTCAATGTAGTCCTGCGCCTGCTGCGAAGGCGTGCCCTTCACAAAGAAGTAAAGGTCGCGCGAGATGGGATAGCCGCCACTTGCGACTGTCTTCTCGGACGCCTCGACATGGTTGACCGAAACGGCTTTGACCGAGGTCTTGGCGTTAAGGCTCTCGACAAAACCCAGCGAGATGTAGCCAATGGCGCCACGCGAGCGGGACACGACATCGCGCACCTGACCCGTGCCTGAAAGAACAGCCGAGCGACGATCGAACAGCGTGCCGTCCATCACGATGGTACGGAAGGCCTCGCGCGTGCCGGACGCCTCATCGCGGTTGATGACCTGAATCTTCAGGTCCTCGCCACCGACCTCTTTCCAGTTGGTGATCTTGCCGGCGTAGATATCGCGAAGCTGCTCGGTCGAGAGGTTGCCGACCGGGTTGTCGTCGTTCACGATGACCGCAATGCCGTCGTGCGCGATTACGATCGGGGTCAGGCCCAGGTCTTGTTCGTCGGCATTAAGGCTACGGGAGGAGCTGGCGATATCAGCGGTGCCGGCGCTGACGGCCTCGATGCCGGCAGAGGAGCCCAAGCCAGAGACGAGCACGTCGGTGCCGGTCTCTTCCTTAAAGCCCTCGGCCGCGATCTCGGCAATGGGAAGGCACGTGGTCGAGCCAGCCACGGTGATAGAAGACGTAGAAGATCCCGAGGAGCAGGCGCACAGCGTGAGCGTGAGCACTGCCGCGCTCAGGACTGATGCGATCTTTCTCATAGCATCACGCCGATCGCTGCATGGCGCCCGCAGGTGCCACCCTCGTTGCGGTAGGAATAAAAGCGGTCGTTCTGACGAACGGTAGAAAGCTTGGTGTCCACAATGCTGCTCGCCTCGACGCCGACGTCCATCAGTGCCTCGCGAATGGCGGCGGAAAGATCGAGCATACGGGAAGCGGTAGCATCGATGCACACGAACTCGGCGGCAAAGCGATCCATAAGTTCTTGGGACACCTCGTACTCGTCGCCCAGGATATGGGGCCCAATGTAGGCAGAGATGTCGTCCGGCTTGCAGCCAGCCGCCTCACAGAGCGCTTGGCACGCCTTGGCGGAAATGCGCGCAATCGTGCCCTTCCAGCCAGAGTGCACCACGGCAAAGCCGCCGGGAGCCACCAGCACCACGGGAACGCAATCGGCAAAGCAGAGCATCACGGGTACCTCGCGGGCCGTGCAGACGATGGCATCGCAGCCCTCGGCAATCTGCTCGCGAATGTTCTCGAGATCATCGGCACCGTTCGAGGTCACCGTCACGACATGGTCACCGTGTACCTGATTGGGAACAAGCAGGTTGTGCTCGCACTCGGCAGCCCCCATGGCCACGAGTACGCGGCGACGGTTTTCTTGAACGGCAAAGGGATCATCGCCAACATGCGTGCCCAGATTGAGTGAGGAGTACGCATCTTCGGAAACACCACCGGTGCGCTCGGTGAAGGCAAAGCGGACGTCGTGCGTCGCGCCCTCCACCAACGTAACCCCATCATGGTCGACACGCGAAACGTTGTCCGCACGTGCTGCCATACTAAAGCCTCCTAATAACACAAGTATTGCGGCGACGCCGCAGCAGTCCGTGCCATACGGCTGCACACTTCATCAAAAAGGATACCCGCAGCGGTAAGGAGCAAACGTAAAGGGAACGTAAGGAGATTGGAGGCTTTCGTTTACAAAGGCGAAACACAGCAAAAAAGGGGCACGCCCAATCGGACGCACCCCTTACAAGTCGTTGAGAAAAACGAACTAGAAGCTACCGCGCTTAAGGAAATCGGGAAGCTCGAACTGATCGTTACCAAAGTTGGGGAGCTCGGTACCGCCGACGTTGCGAGTCGGGGCAGCCTGAGCGGGGCTGGCAGCCGGAGCGGTGCGCTGCGGCTCGGCAGAAGCGGAGGCCTTGCTCTGGGACTGCTGAGCAGCGAAGAGCTCGTCCTGACGGTTGACGTTAGAGTCGGAGAAGCCCGTAGCGATAACGGTGATGCGCACCTGATCGCCCAGGGACTCGTCGACAACGGTACCAAAGATGATGTTGGCCTCGGGATCGACGGCGTTGGCGACAACGTCGGCAGCGTCGCTGATCTCTTGGATGCCCAAATCCTTGGAGCCGGCGATAGAGAGCAGGACGCGCGTAGCGCCATCGATAGAGCTCTCGAGCAGCGGGCTGGAAATAGCCTGCTGGGCAGCGTCGACGGCACGGGTGTCCCCAGAAGAGGTACCGATGCCCATCATGGCGGTACCGGCCTGCTTCATGATTGTCTTAACATCAGCGAAGTCCAGGTTGATGATACCGGGGACGGTGATGAGATCGGTAATACCCTGAGTGCCCTGGGAAAGGACGCCATCGGCAATCGCGAAGGCCTCGAGCATGGTGGTCTTCTTCTCGGCGATGTCGAGCAGCTTATCGTTAGGGATAACGATCATGGTGTCGACGCAGTCTGAGAGCGTCTTGATGCCCTCTTCGGCGCTCTTCTTGCGCTTGCGCCCCTCGAAGGTAAAGGGCTTGGTCACGACGGCGACGGTCAGCGCGCCGACCTCGTTCATAGCGATATCGGCAACGATGGGAGCGGCGCCGGTACCGGTGCCGCCGCCCTCACCGCAAGTGATGAACACCATGTCGGCGCCAGCAAGCGCCTCGGCGATATCATCGCGGGACTCATCGGCAGCTTTACGACCAACCTCGGGGTTGGCGCCAGCGCCCAGGCCGCGGGTCAGGTCGGTGCCGATGTGCACCTTGATATCGGCATCAGAGATCGCGAGTGCCTGAGCATCGGTGTTGATGGCAACAAACTCGACGCCGCGGATGCCCTCTTCGATCATTCGATTGACCGCGTTGGTACCGCCGCCGCCGACGCCGACCACCTTAATGACGGCAAGGTAGTTGTTGATCTCTGTCTCGTGCATGTCGGTCCTCCGAACAAAGGTTATAGCCATAGCATGGGTTGACCCCTGCGCACATTAACCTTCAAGTTGAAAGTAAATGCAAAGGTAAACCGTATTATGTTTGCACATTATGAACGTATCAGTCAAATAATTGACGGTGAAAACCAAACAAACCAGATAAACGGCGCGGTATACCCCGTCAACAAAGGCAAGACGACGCTATGAGGTCGGTGCATTCCTAAACGTATAGTTGCCCGGCGAGCGAACGTTAATATACGTCACGCCCTCCACCTGCGAAAGCAGCTTGGTGACGATGCGCTCCTTTTTGACAATGTCATCCGAATCGCCGAGCGACACCTCGATACCGTTATCGAGGTTCGCCGAAATGGCCTCAACCGAGGGCGTGGAAATGTCCTTGACCTGGCCCAGGAACTCGCTCGAGAAACCGCGAACGTAATCCAAGCCGGCCTTGACGGCCTTGGAATTAACCGATTGTCCCGAAACCGGTGCGACATCGGCCGAGACATCGGTCAGCAGCACGGCACCGTAATGCTTGGCGAGCGCCAGGGCGGCATCGATGCCGGTCAGGGTGTCGGCACCCTCCCCTGTTGCGGTGACATTGTCCTGGTCGTCGATATCAACCGAGGTAGACAGCGGTGCGATCCACGTATCGTCGTCGCCGATAGCCCAAGCAAGATCATCGGAGCTAATGTAAGCGATCGCAATAACCTTGCGTTCCGTCGGCGTGATGATGAGCGTATGGGGAAATTGGCGCTGTACATCCACACCCGAGACCCAAGGATTTTGTTTGAGATCCTCTGTGATCTGGTTGGGATCCACATTAAACAGCGACATATTCTCTGGCAGATCGATCAACTGGATGGCATCGTGCTTGGTCACATGCTCGCTGCCCCGAATCTGAATATCGGTGGCGGCGAACAGGCCAGAGTTAATGACGACGATGGCAACGACGGCAAGCGCTGCCAGAACAGCAAGGATACCGCCCAAGATTTTGCCCCTGCCCTTGACGGCAGAAACGGCACCCGCCGCATGATTTGCCACAGCACTGATCGAAGACAGTGGATTGATGCCCTTTTTGCCCGAATCCAGCTTTGCGGAAGCCGGCACCGACGTCAGCGAACGCGGCTTAGATGCACCGAATGTGCGACTGGGGCGCGCCGCAGTGACTCCCAATGAAGGCTTGGGCGACGCCATGGGACGAGAAGGCTTGGCACCCATCGCCTGCCTAGGCGTCACCGAGGGACGCGACGCCGGACGAGCCATCTTTTTGGCGGCGGGGCGACCGCCGAGCTGCGAACCGACAGCCGGACGCTTGGTAGATCGCGTGGATCCGATGGATTTGGAAGGAGCGCCAGATTTGCGTTGAGGCCGGGATGGTGCGCCGGAACGCCCTCCGGCACGGCGGAAGGTTGGTTTCGATGCTCTAGAAGCCGAGGAATTTAACTTCCGGTCTGAGCTCGATGCCATACGCCTCCCTCACCTTTCCGTGTACATGTTTGATAACCGCAGCCACGTCATCAGCCGAGGCGGTTCCGTTATTAACGATAAAATTAGCGTGTACGGGCGATACTTCCGCGCCGCCAACCGAAAAACCCTTTAATCCACAATCCTCAATGAGCTTTCCCACGCTCGCATTGGGCGGGTTGCGAAAGACCGACCCACAAGATGCGCGGCCCATGGGCTGCGTGCGCTTGCGCCGCGTCAGGTACCGTTCCATACGCTCGCGGATATCGGCCTTAGGCGCGGGCTTGAGCTTGAGCACACACTCCAGAATGATCTCGTTGCGTGGCAAGCTGCATTCACGATAACCCCAGGCGATCTCGGAACCCGCATAATGCTTGATGCCTGAGCCCGGGTCAAACGTAACGACGTCCTCGACCAGCGAGCCAATCCACTCGGTTCGTGTGCCGGCATTCATGGACACGGCGCCGCCAACGGAACCGGGAATGCCAACCGCAAACTCAAGGCCCGAAAGGCTACGCGAAAGTGCATCGTTGACAAGACGCGCAAACATCACGCCGGCACCGACCGTCAAAGTGCATCCGTCCTCGGCCACCACAGTACGCTGAAACTCGCGCCCCAGCGAGATAACGGCGCCGCGATAGCCAGCGTCGGCAACGAGCAGGTTTGACCCTTTGCCGATAATGACCCAAGGCACCTGCTCGCGGTCGAGCACTGCCACCGCACGGCGCAGGGCATGATAGCTGTGACACGTCACGAAGAGGTCGGCCTTGCCACCGATGCGATAGCTCGTATGACGTGCGAGGCGCTCATCCTCAATTACATCTGTATCGATCATGCCCGAAAGCGCCATGACGGCGTTAAACAGACCCATGGAGTTTAAGCGTCTTTCTTGGCAGTCAGATACTCAATGAACTCGGGGCCGACCGTCGTGACGTCACCGGCGCCCATGGTAAGCAGCAGGTCGCCCTCGCCCACCATCTTCTCGAGCTCCTCATTAAGCTCAAGACGGCTCGAGCAATACACAACCTCCTTGCCGGGGTGTTTGGCACGCACAGTATCGGCGAGCATCTTAGAGGTGACGCCCGGGATGGGCATCTCACCAGCGGAGAACACATCGATCAGCAACAGCTTGTCGGCATTGGCGAAGGCGTCGGCAAAGTCATCGCACAGAGCCTGCAGACGCGAGTAGCGGTGCGGCTGGAACACGACGTCGACATGTTTGTAGCCAAGCGACGAAGCGGCCGCGAGGGTCGCCTTGACCTCGGTGGGGTGATGGCCGTAGTCGTCGACCACGGTGATGCCGTCGATATCGCCCACGTGGGTAAAGCGACGACGGACGCCCTCAAAGCTCGAAAGGGCCTTTGCGGCGGCGTCGGTATCGAGCCCCAGAACATGAGCAACCGTAAGGACTGCCGTGGCGTTGAGCATGTTATGACGACCAGGGTTGCTCTTGATCTCGACGGCGTGCTCGGTACCGTCCTCAAAGCGGACAACAAAGTCGCTCTGAATGCCCGTGACGTCCGGATGCACGCAAACGATGTCGTTGGCCTCGGCAAAACCGTAGGAAAGCACGCGTCGACCGGTCGACTTGGCAAGCTCGACCAGATGCGGATCCTCGCCACAGACGATGACCGTGCCGTCCTCGCCTACCAAGCCCATAAACTTGGCAAAGGTGGCCTCGATCTCCTCGATACCCGAATAGTGGTCAAGATGGTCGGCCTCAACGTTGGTCACAACAACCACGTTGGGCTCCAAGAACAAAAATGAGCTATCGGACTCATCGGCCTCGGCGACATAGTATTCACCAGAGCCATTTTTACCATTCGTGTCATAGCCCTCGACGATGCCACCGATCAGGAAGCTGGGGTCCAGGCCCATGCGGTCAAGCATGGTGGCGCACATCGAAGAGGTCGTGGTCTTGCCGTGGGTGCCGGCAACGGCGACAGTGGTGTAACCGTGGCCCAGAGCCGAGAGCATCTTGGCGCGAGGCCAAACGGGAATACCCAACTCGCGTGCGCGGACGAGCTCAGGGTTGGACTCGGGAATAGCGGTGGAAACCACGACGACATCAGGCTTGACCTCGTCGATAGTAGCGGCCTCATGACCCACGTGCACCTTCACACCGGCACGGGTAAGCTGGCGAATATAACGCGACGTCTTAAGGTCGGAACCGGTCACGGTGTAACCGCGCTCATGTAAAACAAGGGCGATGCCGCTCATGCCGGCTCCGCCGATACCGATAAAATGGGCGCTCTTAAACTCCGGCGTGGATTTTGCAGTCTGGGAATCAGCCATGTGCTCATGTACTCCTTGCGTAAACACTGCCTGTAACCCGTTAACTGTACCTCACCTACCGCATCAGCGCGAGAGCGACCTAAGATATCCCGTCTAACTAACGCAATCCTTCTACCGCGTCGGCCAAAAGCGAGGCGGCCCGATCCTGCGCCAAACCGCGAGCCGCCTCTCGCATGGCATTGCGCGCCGCGGCGTCATCGACCAGATGCAGCAGCTCATCGGCGAAGGCCGGGGCGTCAATTTCGGCATCGGCGCAAAGCACACCGGCACCTGCATCGACCAGGTAGCGGGCATTGGTGGTCTGATGATCGGCCGTCGCATGCGGATACGGCACCAGCACCGAGGGAACGGCAAGCGCGGCAATCTCGGCGACGCTCGAGGCGCCCGAGCGCGAGAGAACCAAATCGGCTGCGGCCAGCATATCGCCCATGTTGTCGATGTAAGGCTGAACGCGATACCGCCTTGCCTCCTCGGGTGTCAGGGCAAGAGCGCGCTCGGTGTCCTCAAAGCCGTCGGCTCCCGTCGAATGCAAAATGTAGAGATTCTCACGCGAAAGCAGCTCGCCCTTGAGCGAGGCTACGCGCTCGTTAAGATGCTGGGCACCGAGCGAACCGCCAAAGACGAGCAGCAGCACAGCGTCCTCGGGCACGCCAAGTGCCTCGCGGCCACGGGCGCGATCGCCCTCAATGACCGAGCGGCGCACCGGATTACCGGTCATGAGCACATGCTCAGGGTCGCCCTCGCGCTCAAAGACAGAGCGCGCAGCCGGCACCGAGATGCACACGCGGGCGGCATGGGAACTCATCATCTTATTGGCCAGGCCCGGAACAGAGTTCTGCTCGTGCAGCAGATACGGAACGCTCGCATCCTTGCACCAGCCCAGCAGCGGAACCTCGACGTAGGCACCAAAACCGATGGCAGCATCGGGCTTGCCAACCTTTGAGAAATGACTGGCAAGCGAGCGCTTTGCCTTATTGACGCGCCACAGCGAAGTCAGCGCAGTCCAAGGACGGGAGCGGTCGAAGCCTGTGACCGTGATGGGTACAAAATCGAACCCGGCCTCGGGAACCAAACGACCCTCGAGCTTATGAGACTGGCCCACGAACACAACATGATGTCCGCGGTCGCGCAACTCCTCAGCCAAGGCGAGCGCAGGGTTGATATGTCCCGCTGTGCCGCCAGCTGCGATAGCAACGGTCATCTTATCGGTCATGGTAATCCCTTCGTACGCGCGGTCCCCGATCGTCGGTGCGCAGACGCGCCGACGGGTCCGAATTTAAATCGATTCGATTATATCCGCCACCCGAACTTCGGGGGTTCGGGCGTTGGGGACGCCCCTGCGGCGCCGTTCGCGGTCGCGGACGAGCCGCCGGCTCGGACGCAAAGCCGTCAAAAACAGTAAAACCGTTGCGCGAAGGGCGATCGCCGCGCACATGGGGTACGCCTGCGGTGCTCTCGTCCATAACGGCAAAGCTCTCGCGGCGACGGTCGTACTCATCACGACGGGCACTCTCGTGCGAGACGCGCAAGATCAGCCCGGCAAGCATAAGCGATACGATAATCGACGAGCCACCGTAGCTGATAAAGGGCAGTGGTTTGCCCGTCATGGGAAACACGTTGAGGATGCCCAGCGCATTAATCAAAAACTGCACCGCGAGAATGACTGCGGAGCCCGACGCCATGAGCGCTCCGCGACGGTCCGTAGCCTGCTCGGCAATGCGAAACGCCGAGTAGATAAGCATCGCAAAAACCAAGAAGAACAGCACGGTCCCGACAAAGCCAACCTCCTCGCCAATGATGGCCAGAATGTAGTCGTTGTGCGCCTCGGGCAAATACGAGTACTTCATGGTTGAGTTGCCGATACCACGGCCGAACAGTCCGCCCGAAGCAAACGCCATAATGGCGAGCGTAGCCTGATAGCCGTCTCCATATTCATCGGCCCAAGGGTTCAAGACAACCTGAACGCGCACCATACGGTACGGCTCGACGACAAGAGCGACTGCGATAATGACGGCGCCGGCAAGAATCGCACCGATGATGAATTTGGGGTCAAGGCCGGCAAAGAGCGCCATGCACATGATTGTCAACAGAATAATCACGATGGTGCCGAAGTCTGGCTGAATAAAAATCAAGGCGAGCGATATGCCCAAATAAAAGCCCATACCCTTAATGAACTCATTGATGTTGCCGCCAGGCGCAAACACGCGGTCGAGCATAATGGCCGAATAGGCAATGGCAAACGGTTTGAGAAATTCCGATGGCTGAAACTGAATGCCGGCAATGTTCAGCCAACGCGTGGCGCCACGGCTACCGTTACCAACAAGAAACACCGCAACCAGCAAGATTATCATGGCGATAAGGGCAATCTTAAGCGCCCCCTCACCAAACCAGCTATCGGGCGCTACGCGGGCGATGAACTCGAGGGCAGCAACACCGACAACGGTAAACATAAACTGTCGGAACAAGAAGTACGTCGCCGAACCATTCTCGTGCAGTGCCTGGACCGAAGATGCCGAATACACCATCAGCAGACCAAAGCACACCAAGGAAAACAGGCACGCCATGAATATCAAACGAGGGCGCATGATGCGGGCGGGGACGCCGACAATATAGCGTTCGCCGAGCGTCTGCCCGCCGCGACCGGAACGCGGCGTGCTGCGCTGCGAGGAAGCACGGTCCGAGTCGGGCCTCCTCATACCTTGTCGGGGGCTCTCCTCTCTCACCGGCAACCCCTATTCCATTTGCGATTTCGCTGCGGCGGCAAGCTGGGCCACGTAGTCCTTAAACACGCGGCCGCGCTCCTCATAGCCCGAGAATTCATCAAACGAAGAACAGGCGGGGGAAAGCAGGATCACGTCGCCACGGCTCGACAGCGAACGGGCAACGTCCACGGCGTCGCGCAGGTCGTCTGCCTGAGCGATATCAACGTCACCATCGACATCGGCCTCGTCCATAGCAGCGGTAAAACGCTCGCGCGCATCGCCAAAGCAGACCACCGAGCGAACGTTATCCATCACAACGCGGGCAAAGGTCTCGAGCGGCGTGCCCTTATCGTGGCCACCGAGCAGCAAAATCACGTCGTCGCCGGGAAACGCCGTCAGGGCCTTTTCGACCGCATCGGTGTTCGTTGCCTTGGAATCGTTGACGTAGCGCACGCCATCGATTTCGCCGCAGGGCTCAACGCGGTGCTCCAGCGGCTGAAACGAGACCAGGCCGCGACACACACCGTCGACATCGGCACCGACGGCCAGGGCAGCCGTGGCAGCGCACAGGGCATTGATGACATTGTGATGTCCGGAGATTTTGAGCTCGGACGCGGCAATGAGCGGGGTCTCGACGCCCTTCAGGCGAACGACCATCTTGCCATCGCGCACAAATGCGGCGTCCTCGCCCGCAGGCTCGTCAAAGGCGACCTTGCAGATGCGACGACCCGGCGTGTAGACATACTCATCGAACTCATGGATACCGGCGTCCTCGAAGTCAACAATCACCAGGTCATCGTCGACCATATTCTCGAAGAGCTTAATCTTGGCGAGCGCATAGTTCTTATGGCTCTTGTGCCATCCCAGATGGTCGGGGGTAATGTTGAGCAGCACCGCCACACGGGGATGAAGCTCCTGGGTCGTTGCGATCTGATAGCTCGAAAGCTCCGCTACAAACCACTCATTGTGTGCTCGGCCGTCGATTTCGTTCACCGGCGGCTCACCAATGTTGCCCACGGCCACACTGGCCTCGCCGGCCGCCTTAAGCAGGTAGTCGGTCAGCGACGTGGTGGTCGTCTTGCCGTTGGTTCCCGTGATGGCGATCCAGTTTTGGGGAGACAGGCGGTAGGCAAACTCGGGCTCGCCCATGATCTGGGCAGCATGATCGCGGCCAGCCTTAAAGAATGCCGAAAACTCCGAGATGCCCGGACACGTCACGCATACGTCGTAGGCCCCCTCTACCTGCTCGGTGCTATAGACAAACGACGCTCCCATAGCCTCGAGCGCGCGCGTGGCGTCATTGGGCTCGGAGGTACCGCCGCCATAAACGGTGACGGCGCTCACGCGCTCATGGTGAGCAAGTGCCCAACGCGCGACATCAAGGCCAGATTTACCCTGACCCAAAACAAGCAGGCTAAAGGAATCTGCAAGAGGCATGAAAAACCACTATCCCAACTGGAAGAACAAAGCGAGGCCCAGGGCACCAAATGCCGCGGCGACAATCCAAAAGCGAATGACAACCTTGGTCTCGGCCCAGCCCTTCTTTTCGAAATGATGATGAATAGGCGCCATAAGGAAGACGCGCTTATGCGTAAAGTGGAAGTAGACGACCTGAATCATGACCGAGAGGGTCTCAACGATAAACAGGCCACCGATGATGAGCGAGACGACCTCGGTGTTGGTCATAATGGACGTGCAGGCAAATGCTGCGCCCAGCGCCAGCGAACCGGTATCACCCATAAAAATGCTCGCCGGATAGCAGTTGAACCAAAGAAAGCCCAGGCAAGCGCCAGCGCATGCGGTGCAGAAGATAGACAGGTTCACGTCGCCATGCAAAAATGCCATTGCGGCCATCGCGAGCATGGCGATCATGGAGGTACCGCCAGCAAGGCCGTCCAGGCCATCGGTCAGGTTCACAGCGTTAGAAAGACCGGCGATCATGAGCCAGCAAAAAACAATGTAGAGCCACGGGAACGAGAAGCCGCAGATGGTGGTCGAGAAGACACCCAGGTCAATAGCCAGGCCGCCAGGGAAACGAATCTCGGGGGCAACGCCGCACCAGTTAACAGCAAGAACGGTAAAGGTAACGCAGATGATGGTCAGGCCAATCATCTTGGCGTGAGGCGTCAGGCCAAGCGAGCGACCGTGCGTAACGGAGGTCAGGTCATCGATGAGACCAAGAACGCCGGTTGCAAGCGTGGCAAGCAGCACGAGCACAAGCTCGGTGGTGAGCTTACCCATCAAAAGGCACGTTAGCGAGACCGCGATGAGAATGACCACGCCACCCATAGTGGGGGTGCCTTGCTTAATCAGGTGGCGCTTGGGGCCATCGGCGCGGACCTGCTGGCCGATACCCTCGACCTTCAGGAGCTTAATCCACCACGGCATGAGCACCAACGCGATGGCGGCAGCGATGCCAAGTCCCAAAAAGGCCTGGTACGTGGGATACGAGGGATTGCCGAACATGGGCTAGCACACACCTTCCACAAAGCGGTCGAGCTCAACAAAACGGGAACCCTTAACCAGTACAACGTCGTCCTTTTCGAGCGCGGTGCCCATACGGTCGAGCACCTGCTGATAATCGGCGAACACCTGGATACGGTCCTCGTCCATACCCATCATGCGAGCGGACTCGGCCATGAGGGCAGCGAGCTCACCGCCCACGCACGCCAGCATATCGAGCTTCTTAGCCGCGGCATAGGCGCCCACAAGCTCGTGCATGCGCGCAGCTTCGTCACCCATCTCGCCCATCTCGCCCAAGATCGCCATGCGCGAGCCGTCGCAGATAAGCGAGCACAGCAGATCGAGACCGGCAGCCATAGACTCGGTACTGGCGTTATAGGAGTCGTCGATGATGCGCGCTCCGCTGGCGGCGTGCTTGATCTCCTGGCGATGACCGGTAATCGCCAGCCCCCTAAAGGCGGCATCGATCTGTTCCGGCGTCACACCCAGGCGAATGCCGACCGCAGCAGCCTTTACGGCATTGGGAACAGACTGTGCACCGGGAATGGCAAGCATGGTCTCGATGCTCTCGCCTGCACCAAAATCGAGCGTAAAGACCGGACGGCCTTCGTCGTCAACGTGAATGTCGCGCGCGCGGACCTCGTCCTCATCCGAAACGCCGGCGAGCATCACATCAACGCTCGCGGGCGCGGCAAACGTATCGCGAATGAACGGGGTAAAGTCGTCCTCGCCGCCAAGCACAAGCAGCGGAGTGAAGTCATCGACGGCGTGCATGCCCTGGACGATCTCGGACTTAGCACGCGCAATATTCTCGCGACTGCCCAGAATACCGATATGGGAGGTGCCGATCTTGGTCACGATGGCAAGATTGGGATTGGCAGACTGGGACAGGCGCTCAATCTCGTGGAAATGGTTCATGCCCATCTCGAGCACCAGGACCTCAGTATCAGCCGGAGCAGAGAGCACCGTGAGTGGCATGCCGATCAAATTGTTGAAATTGCCTTTGGTAGCCCAGACGCGATAGCGCTTGGAAAGCACCGCGGCGAGCACATCCTTGGTCGTGGTCTTGCCGATCGAGCCGGTAATACCAATGACCAGACAGCCAAGCTGCGTGCGATAGGCATGTGCCAGGCGCAGCAAAAATTCCTCGGGATCATCCGTCAGCAGGACGGCGCAGCCTTTGTCCTGGGCAAGTGAAAGCAAGTCGTCATCGGGCTCGCGGGTAAGCACGACCGCGCCGGCACCCGACTCGATAGCCCGAGGAGCAAAATCGTTTCCGTCGACCTTTTCGCCCGGGAAGGCGACAAAAATCGTCCCTTCCTCAACCTGACGCGAGTCGATAACGCACCCGCGACAAACTCGATCGGTCTGCTCCGTCACGGTTCGGACCCCTGTTGCGGCCGCGAGGTTGTTGACGGCGATCTCTATCATTGCAGCTCCCCTATAAACCTAATAATGCTACCGGCGTATTGTATCCCAGCGCCACTCATGCGTGGTGCAGGGCATGTGAACACCCTTTAGTTTAAACAATGAACGTACCAGATAGGACAACCCCCTACTTGGTGCGCGGGATACCCAAAACATCGAGCGCGTTGGCCATAATGCTCTGAAACGGAACCGCGGCGGCATCCGAGCCGCTCGGCGTGCCGTCGAGCGTGATGTAGCACAGCACCTTGGGCGACTGAGCCGGGGCAAAGCCCATGAAGGAAGACATATAGTTCTCCTTGAGGTAGCCGCCGTTTTCGTCGGCGCGCTCTGCCGTACCGGTCTTGCCCGCCACGTCGTAGCCGTCCACCGCACCGCCGACGCCCGTTCCCTCGGCAACGACCGTCTGCATACACGATGTCACCTGCGAGGCGGCGTCCTCGGAAATCGCACGATCGCCCTCGCCCCAGTCCTTCTCGTCGCCCTTGCTGGACTTATAGAAATGCGGCGTCATCATCACACCGCCGTTGGCGATACCGCCCACGGCACGCGCGACCTCTATCGGCGATACGGACAGCGCCTGGCCAAAGCTCATCGAGCCCAGCGTGGCGCCATCGTACTGGTCGCGTTCCTTGACGATGCCCAGGCTTTCACCCGGAAAATCGACGCCCGAACTGTGACCGATGCCCCACTTATCCATATAGGCGGCAAAGTCATCCGCACCGATTTTGCGCCCCACCAAGACAAAGCCAACGTTGGACGAGCGGCGCATCATCTCGCGCACGTCCATAGTCATGGTGTAGTCGCGCTTGTCGGCGTCGGTTACGGTATCGTCGCCCACCTTGATGCTCGCCGGAACCTCAAACGATGTGCTCGCGCGAACAACGCCCAAATCAAATCCGGTACCCGCCACCAGTGTCTTAAAGACCGAGCCGGGCTCGTAGGCATCCGTCACCAGACGAAGGTTCATGTCCTCGGTCTTGGCGTTTTCCAAATCGGTCTGGTCATAGGTCGGATACGAGCAGGCGGCCAGGATCTCTCCGGTCGTCGGATCGGTCACCAGGGCCGATCCGTTTTTGGCCTTCGTCTTCTCAACCGCCTCCGCCAAGGCGTCTTCCGCGGCGCGCTGAATGTTTACGTCAATTGTCGTCACAATGTCCACGCCATCGACCGCGGCAACCATTTTATAGGCACCGCCCGCGATATAGCTGCCATCTCTTGCACGTTCGCGCACAAGCGAGCCGTTCGTTCCGGTCAGAAGCTCGTTGTATTGTTTTTCGAGTCCCGTCAGGCCAACATTGTCTACATTCACGACACCCAGCACCTGAGAAGCCAGGTTTCCATACGGGTAAACCCGCTTCATAGCCTGCTCAAAGAGCACGCCGGGCAGATTCTTCTTTTCCAAGGCGGCTGCGTCATCCTCGTCCACCTGGCGCTTGATATACACCCAGGTACCATCGGACAGCACCAGCTTGCGGCAGGTCTTTTTATCGATACCGGTGGCCTTGACCAGCGCCGAGACAGTCTTGTCGACATCCTCGACCAGCTGAGGGTTCACGGCGACATTGCGACATTCGACCGACGACGTCAACACGTTGCCGTTGCGGTCGTAAATAGTACCGCGCTTGGCATAGAGTGTCTGCGCGAGCAGGCGACGCGCGTCGGCGCGATCGCGCAGCTTATCGACTTCCACGATTTGATAGTCGGCAAGGCGAAGGACACCCAGGCCCATAAAAAACCAGATTATGCCCAAGACGGCATTGCGACGGGGCAGCGGCATGCCCGTGAGCCATTCGGTCGACGAGCCCTTGCGCGGCCTGGTGCTATGCATTTGAGGACCATTCGAGCCGCGGAGGCGCGACGCGGGGTCATTGCCACGAGACGGTCCAACGTTGTAAGATGGCCGACCCGCTCCTTGATAACCAGAGCATCCCCGCGAAGAGGGACGCCCAGAACCGCGATTCCCATCGGGGCCGCGGTGATAGTCATTTGTCATACTCAGCTACCGTCTTGTTACTGAGCGGTCGTGGTCGCGCTGGCGCCCGCGGCTGCATCCTGCGAAAAATCAAGTGTAACGCTCTCGCTGGGCTCCACCATGCCATAAGCACCCGCAAGATCGCGAATGCGCGTATCGGCACCATAAACAGAGTGCATGACCTCAAGGTCAGAGCTCTCATCGGTCGCCTTCTCGAGCGTGTTGGTAAGCTCGGCGTTGCTGTTGAGCACCTGGGCTGTAACGCCGGCAAGCGCCACGCGGGCGATGCCAATCGTCATGAAGATAACCGCAATGATGCAAAACGTTTTAAGAACGCTCATGAAAACCGGGCTTACCGCCTGGTTTGCCTGACGGCCCGCGCCCGTGTAGACATCAAAGCGCGGCATGCGCTGCTCGCGAGGAGCAACGGGGGCCAGCGGTGCCTCACGATAGGCGGGCATGGCGTTCATATCATAGGCGAGTGCTGCGTTTGAGGTGTTGTAGCCCATGATATGCCGCCTCCCATCCCGAGTACGTTGGTAGTGTGTTTAAGCTTCGTTTATGGTGCGAGCGGGAGGTCCAATATCGCGTGACGTAACGCTACATGCGCTCCGCAACGCGTATTTTGGCTGATCTCGCCCGAGGGTTGCGCGCAACCTCTTCAGGCTGGGCAACCAAGGGTTTGCGGGTGATGACCTTGAGTATCGGCACGTTGCCGCACACGCACACCGGAATCTCCGGCGGACACGTGCACCCCTGGCTCATCTCCTTAAAGTGGTTCTTTACGATACGGTCCTCGAGCGAGTGATACGAGATAACGCAGATGCGTCCGCCCGGGTTGAGCCACCTGGTGGCGGCGTCAAGCCCTCGCTCGAGCACATCGAGCTCGTGATTGACCTCGATGCGAATGGCCTGGAAACTCTTCTTGGCCGGGTGTCCACCATGCCGACGAGCGGCAGCCGGAATACCAGCCTTGATGATCTCGACAAACTGGCCGGTGGTTTCAATCGGTTCTTGCTCGCGACGGCGCACGATCTCGCGCGCAATCTGCGAAGCAAACTTCTCTTCGCCGTAGACGCGTAGAATCCGGGCGAGGTCGTGTTCGTTATAGGTGTTGATGACCTCAGCTGCGTTTAAGGTGTTATTACCCGGATCCATCCGCATGTCCAATGGGGCATCTTCGTTATACGAAAAGCCCCTGCCAGGGATATCGAGTTGCGGTGACGAAACGCCCAAGTCAAACAGGAAGCCATCGACCCCAGGCACCTCGGCCGAGCAAAGCAGCTCGTCCAAGTCGCCGAAGTTGCCCTTCAGCAGCCGGTGCGGGACGCCGGGAACCTCGCGGTCCAAACGGGCACCAGCGGCCTCGAGGGCCATGTCGTCCTGATCGACGCCGAGCAAAAGGCCCGTCTCCCCCACCTGCGCGGCCATCTTTACCGAATGACCGGCACCGCCAAGGGTGCAATCGCAGACGACAGAGCCGCTCTTTAGCTGCAGCGCCTCAAGCACTTCGCCGAGCATGACGGGTTCATGCCGATATTCTTGTGTCAAGATCCCACGCTCCATCCGTTACTCGCGCCTTGCCCTTACGAGAAGAAGAGGTCCAGCAGGGCCTCGTCGTCATCGTCCTCATCGGCCGTAGCGCGGTCCCAAACCTCAAGGTGGTCGTAGTTACCCACAACCGTGACCTCGCGGTCGAGGTTCGCCTGCTTGCGGAGAGACTCAGAAAGACCGATACGACCGGCACTGTCCACATCCATCGACGTGGTGCGCTTGTTGATCGCCCTCATGAGCTTCTGGTCGTTGATGTCACGCGGGTTAAAACCCTCATGGCCCTCACGACCCGCGAAGAGTCCTTCGACCCACTTATCGAAGGCCTCGGCAGAGAACACGTACAGAGCATCGACATCCAGGGCTTTGAACACGCGAACGTGCTCTCCAAGCTCCTCGCGAAGGGGTGCAGGCAGGGACAGACGACCTTTTGCATCGAGATTGCGCTCGTATGCACCAGTCATTCCCATGTGCGCCCTCCCCTCGGTTGCTCAGATGGCACGTACGCGGGGAACCACCCCGCCTGTCGACGTCATCAATAATATGGGGAACCGCCCCATTTTTCAACACCTTTCCCCACCC
>CABQLM010000029.1 GCA_902465105.1 uncultured Collinsella sp. | reverse complement strand
CGCACTTGAAGCCCGCTTATCCTGCTCCTTCGGAGCTGCGGATAAGGGGGCTTCGTGCTGCGGAATGCATTCAGAGGGAAACCCGTCGGGCCCCTTCGTCCTCGGTCTTCAGGGATTAAAGCTGATGAAAATAAAGTGCGCTTCGCGCCTAATGTGGAGTGCGGCGAGGGCTTCTTGCGTCCTGCGGAGTGTGCCTAAAAGTAAACTAATGGCGGGCCCTGCGATGTCCGGTCTTCGGCGGATCAGCCGTTGGCTGAGGGTGGTGCTTGGGGCGACGTGCAAAAAACGGAGTTTTCAGCAGCCAAAGATTGATGCATAAGGCCATAGCCGGCTTTCGCTACCTTTGTTGATGCTTTTGCACGACAATTGGGCCTTGGCGATGCCCGTATATGGCTGGTTTCTCGCCGCATGCTATCCAGATGGGACGAGTCATGAGGACTATCTACCTTTTGAAAGACTTTTGACACCAAAATCTTATCCCGCGATACTGAATACTCGCAAAAATGCACGCTCCGGAGGGTACTACCCTGGTACGGTTTGAAATCCATGCACCATTTTATGCAATTAATTAACGCATTTATGCAAAATGGCTTACGTGCGTACATCTCGGGGTAGATGTTTGCCTCGGCGCTGCGTAAGTCATCCTGTCTATTGTGTCTTTTACAGGCGGTTGCGGTCCCGTTTGGGATCGCGGCCGTTTTGTTATGGGGCAAATATGAACGTTGTGTTAATGAGTCGGTGGACGGTGGTGTTTTTCGGTGAGCGGCGTATCCTTCCAACGGTTTATCTAGTGTGTCAGTTGAAAGGAAGAGGGCGCTCGTCATTGTTTGAATGTGAACTACCGTTTGACCACAAGACGTTGCATCTAGAGCTTGAGGATAAGAACTTCGCTGGTGTGATGGAAGGTCATCAAAACGAGTTTAAGACCACGAAATCGCAGGAAGAGCTGGTAGAGGAGTCGCTTGCCAACCCTTATGGCTCGCCGTCGCTCGAGGAGCTTTGTGCTGGCAAGAAGGATATTGTCATCATTAGCTCCGATCATACGCGTCCCGTTCCCTCGCGTGTGACGATGCCTATTCTGCTGCATCACATCCATTCTGCTGCGCCCGAGGCTCGCGTGCGTATTTTGGTTGCTACGGGTATGCACCGTCCGTCGACGCACGAGGAACTCGTCAACAAGTATGGCGAGGAGATTGTTGCCAACGAGGAAATCGTTATGCACGTCGCGACTGACGACAGCATGATGAAAAAGATCGGCACCCTGCCTTCTGGTGGCGAGTGCATCATCAACAAGATTGCCGCCGATTGCGATCTGCTGCTTGCCGAGGGCTTCATTGAGCCGCATTTCTTTGCCGGTTTCTCTGGTAGCCGCAAGTCCGTCCTGCCTGGTGTCGCCAGCTACAAGACCATCATGTACAACCACAACGGTCAGTTTGTGAACGATTCCCATTCGCGTGCCGGCAACCTGTGCCACAACCACGTGAGCGAGGATATGTTTGCCGCCGCCGAGATGGCTCACCTTGCCTTCGTGCTCAACGTGGTGCTCAACGGCAAGCACGAGGTCATCGGCTCCTTTGCCGGCGACATTCACAAGGCGCACGAGGCTGGCTGCGAGTTCGTGAAGAGCCTTGCCGGCGTTGAGCCCGTCGAGTGCGAGATCGCCATCACCACCAACGGCGGCTACCCGCTCGACCAGAACATCTACCAAGCCGTGAAGGGCATGTGCGCTGCCGAGGCCACGCTTCCCGAGGGCGGTGTGATTATTGATGTCGCTGGTTGCGCCGACGGTCACGGTGGCGAAGGCTTCTATCACAACATCGCCGACAACGATCCGGCGGAGTTTGAGCGCGCCTGCATCGACCGTCCTAAGGACGAGACCCTGCCCGACCAGTGGACGAGCCAGATTTTCGCCCGCATCCTGGCGCATCACCCTGTGATTATGGTCACCGACCTGTGCGATCACCAGATGCTCAAGGATATGCACATGACGCCGGTCAACACTATCGAGGAGGCGCTCAAGCTCGCCTTTGAGATGAAGGGTGCCGATGCCAAGGTTGCCGTCATTCCCGATGGTCTGGGCGTTGTCGTCGCGCAGCACTAGTGCACGGCCCAAACGAATCGTTTATAACCGACAAGAAAGATAAGGTTTTATGCTTACCAAACTCCTCTGCGAATTCGGCGCAACGGCCCTCATGATCATCTTTGGCGTGGGCGTACACTGCGATACCGTGCTTAAGGGCACCAAGTATCAGGGCTCCGGCCACATGTTTGCCATCACCACCTGGTCTTTTGGCATCTCGGTCGCTCTGTTTATCTTTGGCGGCGCCGTGTGCATGAACCCCGCCATGGTGCTTGCCCAGTGCATCGTAGGCCTGGTGCCGTGGAGCAGCTGCATTCCCTTCATGATTGCCGATATGCTCGGCGGCTTTGCGGGCGCCGTGATCGCGTGGTTGATGTATGCCGATGAGTTCAAGGCTTCCGATGGCGTCGTCGACCCCATTGCCCAGCGCAACATCTTCTCGACCAACCCCACCACCGAGGGTACGAACTACGCCCGTAACTTCTTCTGTGAGGCCATCTGCACCTTTGTGTTCATCAGCGCCATCCTTGCTGCCGCTAACCGTGCTGGCGAGAACGTCCTGATGCTCGCCATCTGCGTCGGTCTGATCGTTTGGGCCGTTGGCATGGGCATGGGCGGCATCACCGGCTTCGCCATGAACCAGGCCCGTGACCTTGGTCCTCGCATGGCCTATCAGGTGCTGCCGATTAAGAACAAGGCTGACAACAACTGGAAGTACGGCCTGCTCGTTCCTGGCATCGCTCCGTTTGTCGGTGCCGTTCTGGCCGCACTGTTTGTGCACGGTTTCTTGGGCATGTTCTAGTCCAAGGCTACATAGTTGTCCGCTGTCCGCATGGGGTAACTTCCCAGCGCGTCCTCGGACATGCAAAAAGGCTCGCTGCGCACTTCGTGCGGCGAGCCTTTTTGCGTCCTGCGGAATGCGCTGGGAAGTTACCCCATGCGGACAGCTGCAGGGTCTTTGCTGCGCTCGAGCAAGCAACCCAACATATATATCTGAATTTGGATGGGAGGGGCTTGTTGCTGGTAGGGGCGTTGAAGTGCGAGTGACGCTTTGGGATGCGTGGCGGCCTGGGTTGGGGCGATGCTTTGGGATGAGGTTCTTACTTAGTTGAAGAGGGGTTTTATGGCTGAGAGGTAGTCTTTGGCTACGTCCTCTTTTGGGGCTTGGAAGTTGTGCCAGGCCCACCACTGGACGGTGGCTACGAAGCTTGAGGCTATGTGGTGTAGTAAGAAACTGCGGTCCATGGTGCCGGCGGGGCCTGCGGGGTCGACGGGGACTGTTTCGGCTGCGCGCGACATGATGGTCTTGCGGAGACAGTCGGCGAAGACGCGTGAGCCGGCGCCGGCTACGAGGGCCCGTACGCCCTGGCGACGTTCCCATAGATTGTTGAGAATATGCTCGACCTGCACGAGTGGGTCGTCGAGCGGTGTGCCATCATCGTCGAGGGCGTGGGTGCAGATATCGCTCACGAGCTCAGCGAGTAGGTCATCTTTGCTTTTGAAGAGGCCATAGAACGTGGCCCGACCCACATGGGCGCGAGCGATGATGTCGCCGACGGTGATCTTACCGTAATCTTCCTCGCGCAGCAGCTCGGAGAACGCCGCAACGATGGCAGCGCGGCTTTTTTCTTTGCGGGCATCCATGGCTATGCGTCCGCGTGAACGAGCAGGCAGCGGAGCGTACCGGAGCAACCCTCGTAGGGGCGCTTGCCGGCGCCGTAGCCGACGGCTTCGATGCGGTAGCGTGAGGGCAGTTGGTCGGACGTGCGCAGCGCGGCGACGATGGCGGCGCCCGTGGGCGTCACGAGCTCGCCAGCGACTGGTGCAGGCATGAGGGCGATATTGCCCGCCTGGCACAGGTTGACGACAGCGGGGACGGGAATGGGCATGAGGCCGTGGGCGCAGCGGATGGTTCCGTGGCCCTCGGAGAGCGACTCGACCATGATGTCCTCAATACCCAGGTCGTCGAGGCAGATGGCGACAGAGCAGACGTCGACGATGGAGTCGACGGCGCCCACCTCGTGGAACATGACGGTCTCGGGCGTTTTGCCGTGTGCCTTGGCCTCGGCGGCGGCGAGCGCGTTAAAGATGGCGAGGGCGCGACGTTTGGCGCCATCGCTTAGCTGCGAGCCATCGATGATGACGGTGACTTCCGCCAAAGAACGATGGTGATGGTGGTGGGCGTGATGATGGCCCTCGTGGTCATGGCCGTGGGCCTCGTGCTCATGCTCGTGGCAGTGCTCGTGTTCGTGCTCGCCATGATCATGATGGTGGTGCTCATGCTCGTGCGTGTGCTCGGCAGCTTCTTCGTTGCCGTAGAGCCAGGCCATATCGTGATCGTGGTTCTCGAGCTCCTCTGCAAGCTGGACGTCGAAGTCGCAGGCGTCGATGCCATGCTTGTTTACGCGCGTCACGGCGATCGTAAAGCCGTCGACCGGCAGCGTGGCGAGCTGTTCGCGCAGGCGCTCCTCGCTGGCGCCCAGGTCGAGCAGGGCCGCGACGGTCATATCGCCGCTGATGCCCGAGGTGCCGTCGATGATAAGCGTGTGCTGATGGTTGGACATGGAATGCTCCTTAACGGGCGCGGGTTGTGCCGGCGCTCAAATGATTGATAAGACTTGCCTGGTAGGCGGCACCAAAGCCGTTGTCGATATTGACGACCGAAACGCCGCTGGCGCAGGAGTTGAGCATAGCGAGCAGCGCGGCTACGCCACCAAAACTTGCGCCGTAGCCCACGCTGGTGGGAACGGCGATGACCGGACAGCTCACCAGACCGCCGATAACGCTCGCCAGCGCGCCCTCCATGCCGGCGATGGCGATGACCACCTGCGCCTGGGCAAGTTCCTCGGCATGAGCGAGCAAGCGGTGCAGGCCGGCGACACCTACGTCGTAGAGGCGGTCGACCTCGTTGCCATAGAACTCGGCTGTCAACGCGGCTTCCTCGGCGACGGGTAAGTCGCTCGTGCCGGCGCAGGCGACGACGATGCGTCCGTTGCCGGTAGGGGAGGGCTTACCGCCCACGAGGGCGAGCTGTGCGTCCGGGGCATATCCCAGGTCGATTTCGTTGCCAAGGAGCTCCGAGGTGCGGGCTGCCTTTTCGACGTCCAGGCGCGTGACCAGGATGTGCTCCTGGCCGGCATCGCGCAGCGTTTTGATAATGGCGGCAATCTGCTCGGCGGTTTTACCGGCGCCGTAGACAACCTCGCCGGCTCCCTGGCGCACCCCGCGCGAAAGATCGAGCTGCGCAAAACCCAGATCGGCGGTCGGCGCCGTCTGGATGCGCGTGAGGGCGACTGCCGGGGCGACTGCTCCGTCGGCAACATCGCTCAGCAATTGCTCAAGATCTCGCTTATCCATATATGTTCCCTTCGACGGTGCAAAGTCTAGCACTCAAGGGCAAGTTTCCGAACACTAAGACAAAATTGTTCGGCAACTAGATATAGAGGAATTGATTCTGTTGTTAGACGGATCGACTAGTCGCGCAGGATGATGTCCATGGCGAGCATCAGGTTGCGCTCGTCGATGGCAAACGGGGCGGCCTCGCGCGTCTTGGGCTTGGCGCAAAACGCGATGCCCGTGCCCGCGGCCTGAATCATGGGGATATCGTTGGCGCCGTCGCCGATCGCGACGGTGTGGGCCATATCGACACCGCACTCAACCGCCCAGTCCAGCAGCTGGATGAGCTTGGACTCCTTGGTCACGATGTCTGCCGCCAGCTTACCGGTGAGCTTGCCGTCCACGACTTCCAGGCGGTTGGCCAGGCAAAAATCGATGCCCGCGGCGGCTACGATCTTGTCGGCGACCTCGTGGAAGCCACCGCTTACCACGCCGACCTTCCAGCCCTTGCTGTGCGCCGAGCGCACAAGCTCCAGCGCGCCGGGGGTAAACGTCACGCGCGCAAAGGTGCGCTCGAACACGCTCTCGTCCAAGCCGGCAAGCAGCCCCACGCGCTCCTCGAGCGCCTGCTTAAAGTCAAGCTCGCCGCGCATGGCGCGTTCGGTGATCCGTGCAACTTGCTCGCCCACGCCGGCTTCCTCGCCCAACAGGTCGATGACTTCCTGGTTGATGAGCGTGGAGTCGATATCCATAACGATGAGGCGTGC
Organism: uncultured Collinsella sp.; assembly: GCA_902465105.1. Classification (GTDB taxonomy): domain Bacteria; phylum Actinomycetota; class Coriobacteriia; order Coriobacteriales; family Coriobacteriaceae; genus Collinsella. The sequence goes on along the minus strand of CABQLM010000029.1, from coordinate 17,157 downwards.
AGTCATGGCGGGCCTTTCCGAGTGCAGTTGTATTGGGGCACATTGTCGCACGGAGCGCGCCTTAGCGACGACCGCGGTGCGTCAATTGTTTCGTCTCCGTCAAGTCTTTGGGCAAGAGCTACTTTTTCGCGGCACATCGACGCGGGTGCGATAAGATAGAACGCCATGTCTGGCTGCGCGGTTTACGCAGGCTGGGCAAATCTGTACGACGCCGCCCGGAACGACACGGGGCAGCACAGATCCATAAAGGAGGATCACTGGTATGAGCCAGACCCGTCCCATCGACGAGCATTCCATGCACACCCGTACTTGCGGCGAGCTTCGCCGCGAGAACGTGGGCGAAGAGGTCACCCTCACCGGTTGGGTGAGCCGTCGCCGCGACCACGGCGGCCTTATTTTCTGCGACCTTCGCGATCGCGAGGGCATCACGCAGCTCACCTTCGACCCCGAGCACTCTGACGGCGACGCCTTTAAGATTGCCGAGACCATGCGTCCCGAGTGGCCCATCAAGATCCACGGCGTTGTGCGTTCCCGTGGCGAGGAGACCACCAACGTCAAGCTCGCGACCGGCGAGATCGAGGTCCTGACCGACCATGCCGAGGTGCTCAACACGTCCGTCACTCCGCCGTTCCAGATCGAGGACGGCATCGAGACCAGCGAGGACACCCGCCTGCGCTATCGCTATCTGGACCTCCGCCGTCCCGAGATGATGGCCAACCTCAAGCTGCGCTCCGACTTTACCTTTGCCATTCGCGAGGCGCTGCACAACCGTGAGTTCATGGAGGTCGAGACACCCTCCCTGTTCAAGTCCACGCCCGAGGGCGCCCGCGACTTCATCGTTCCCAGCCGCATCCAGCCGGGTAACTTCTACGCCCTGCCGCAGTCCCCGCAGCTTCTGAAGCAGCTGCTCATGGTCGGTGGCGTTGAGCGCTACTACCAGGTCGCCAAGTGCTTCCGCGACGAGGACCTGCGTGCCGACCGTCAGCCCGAGTTCACTCAGGTCGATATCGAAATGTCCTTCGTGGACCAGAACGATGTCATGAGCGCGCTCGAGGAGGTCCTGGCCGATGCCTTCGGTCGCATGGGTGTCGAGATGCCCACGCCGCTGCGTCGCATGGACTACTGGGAGGCCATGGACACCTATGGCTCCGACAAGCCCGATACCCGCTATGGCATGCACCTGGTCGACCTGACCGACATCTTTGCCAACTCCAAGTTCAAGGTCTTTGCGACTGCCGCGAACGAGGAGGGTTCTGTCGTCAAGGCCATCAACGCCAAGGGCGCCGGTGCCTGGGCACGTGCCAAGATCGATAAGCTTGCCGGCGTGGCCTCCACGTTTGGCGCCAAGGGTCTGGCCTGGATCGCTTTTCGCGAGGACGGCTCCATCAACAGCCCCATCGTCAAGTTCTTCTCGGACGAGGAGATGGCCGCTCTGCGCGAGCGCATGGACGTCGAGCCCGGCGACCTTGTGATGTTCGCCGCCGGCCCGCGCCTGCTCTCTGACGAGATTCTGGGCGGCATGCGTTCCCACATGGCCAACGCACTTGAGATCAAGCGCGAGGGCCACGACTTCCTGTGGGTCGTCAACTTCCCGCTGTTCCACTGGGATGAGGACCGCAAGGCCTACGCTGCCGAGCATCAGCCCTTCACGCTGCCGACCGAGACCGACATCGCCAAGATCGAGGCCGACCCGCTGGCGGCCGGTTCCTGCACCTACGACTTTGTCATGGACGGCTTTGAGGCCGGCGGCGGCGGTATGCGTATCCACAACGCCGAGATGCAGATGTCCATGCTCAAGCTCCTGGGCTTTACCGAGGAGCGCGCCGAGTCGCAGTTTGGCTTCCTCATGGAGGCGCTCAAGTTTGGTGCGCCCCCGATGGGCGGTTTTGCTCTGGGCCTGGACCGCGTGTGCATGCTGCTCGCCGGCTCCGACTCCATCCGCGACGTCATGGCGTTCCCCAAGACGGCCAGCGGCTCCGACCTCATGTCGGGTGCTCCGAGTGCCGTTAGTGGCGCCCAGCTCAAGGACGTCAGCCTGCGCCTGATGTAGGCAAGCGGCTACATATTGCCTGTAACGAGGGAAGGACGTGTGCCTTCCCTCGTTTTTTGTGAGACGGGGGTGCGCCGGTAACGTACAATAACTACCACGTGGCTGGGTTTGCCGGCCGAATGTGCGATGTCGTGGGAGGGGACATGGTCGAGTTTACAAAGACGATTAAAGATCCGTTGGGACTGCATGCCCGCCCGGTTGCGCTGCTCTATGACATCATTGCCAAGCATCGTAGCGACGTGTCTGTCAGTATCGGCGACCGCCGCACGGATGGCCGCGATGTCATGGGGCTCATGGCCCTCTATGGTGAGTGCGGCGAGGACATCATCTTCCGCGTTTCGGGCGTGGATGAGGCCTCGTGCGTCACGTCGATTAGAAATCTCTCGCTCTAAGCGTAACAATGCGAAAAAGGGGAGAGTCCCCTCTGCTGCATAAATTGGTATGACAAGGCACTGCAAAGAGACCGTCTTTGCGGTGCCTTTGTTTCGTATAGGAAACTTTTTCGAAAACTGAATAGAGACCCTTTCCAAAAAGTTAACCGCGTGCTAGTTTACTAAAGCGAACATAGACGTGGTTAACTTTTATCGCGTCGATGTTAAGGACGAACTGACGTTAGGAGCTCACTCATGTCTTGCGGACCGCAGATGCCGGCAATGCCGCTTTCGATGGTAAAAGCGGGCGAAACCGTGCGCGTGTCTCGTGTAAAGGGCAATGAGGATATGAAGCACCACCTCAAGGACCTCGGCTTTGTCGAGGGCAACGAAATCCACGTGGTGAGCTCGAGTGGCGCCAATATCATCGTCACGGTGCTGGGTGCACGTTTTGGCATCGATTCCAAGGTCGCCATGCACATCATGACCGTCGGTTAGTCTGCAGCATTTCATAAAAACCGAAAGGGGGACAAGAGGATGAAGACGTTGGGTGACGTTAAGGTGGGCGAGAGCTCCACCATCGTCAAACTTCACGGTGAGGGTGCGCTTCGCCGCCACCTTATGGACCTGGGGCTCATCAAGGGCACTTCGTTCAAGGTCGTGAAGGTTGCACCGCTCGGTGATCCGGTCGAGATCAACGTGCGCGGCTACGAGCTTTCCATCCGCAAGGAGGAGGCGGCCGTCGTCGAGGTCCAGTAAGGGCTCACGACGTATATTTCTGCAGATAAAGTTAGGTATTTCTAACTTAATGCTGCAACTTTGAAGCACATTATCCAGCCTGCGCGGAGAAAGCAGCGCGGGCACACAAGGAAGAAGGATTGAATGGCGGATTCTCAGATCCATGTCGCGCTGGCGGGTAACCCCAACTGCGGCAAGACCACGCTTTTCAACCTGATCACCGGCGCCAACGGCTACGTTGGCAACTGGCCCGGCGTCACGGTTGAGAAAAAGGAGGCCAAGCTCCTAAGCGACAAGAACGTTACCATCACGGACCTCCCCGGCATCTACTCGCTTTCCCCCTACAGCCCCGAGGAGCAGTGCTCGCGCGACTACCTCATGAGCGGCGAGCCCGATGTCGTCGTCCAGGTGGTCGATGCCACCAACCTGGAGCGCAACCTGTACCTGGCGCTTCAGGTTATTGAGACCGGCCTGCCTGTGGTCGTTGCCCTCAACATGGCCGATCTGGTCGAGAAGAATGGCGACAAGATCGACACCGACAAGCTCTCCAAGAAGCTCGGTTGTCCGGTCATGATGATCTCCGCTCTTAAGAACAAGGGTATCAAGGAGCTGTTCGAGCAGGTCAAGAAGTCCGCTGCCTCCAAGGGCCAGGTGCCGGAGCACAAGTTCGACTCCTCCATCGAGGACGTTCTGGACCACATCGAGAACAACCTGCCGGCGAGCGTTCCCGCCAACAAGCGTCGCTACTACGCCGTTAAGCTGTTTGAGCGCGACGCGGACGCTTGCAAGCTCATCAACCTCACTAAGGAGAAGGCCGCTCGCGTGGAGCAGCTGGTCGCTCAGTGCGAGCAGGACTGCGACGATGACGCCGAGTCTATCATCACCGGTGAACGCTATGGCGTCATCGCGCACATTATCGATGAGTGCCTCACCAAGGCTCCGGCCAAGATGAGCACCTCCGAGAAGATCGACCGCGTGGTTACCAACCGTATTCTGGGCCTGCCGATCTTTGTGGTCATCATGTTCTGCGTGTACTACATCGCCGTTTCCACACTGGGCGGTACGGTGACCGACTTCACCAATGACCAGCTCTTCGGCACCGACGGCTGGTATGTGCTCGGCCAGGGTCGCGACGCCTACGACGCAGCCGTCGAGGCAGCGGGCGATGCTGCCGACTCGGTCGACCCGGCACAGTACGGCCCCTATGTCCCGGGTATCACCACCGTGGTGCACGACGCCCTTGTGGCGGGCGGTACCGAGGACGGTGGCCTGGTCGATTCGCTGGTCTGCGACGGTATCGTCGGCGGCCTGGGCGCCATCTTTGGCTTTGTGCCGCAGATGTTCCTGCTCTTTGTGATGCTGTCCTTCCTGGAGGACTGCGGCTACATGGCCCGCGTCGCCTTTATCATGGACCGCGTGTTCCGCCGCTTTGGCCTGTCCGGTAAGTCCTTTATCCCCATGCTCGTGTCCTCGGGCTGCGGCGTCCCCGGCGTCATGGCCACCAAGACCATCGAGAACGAGAAGGACCGCCGCATGACGGTCATGACCACCACGTTCATTCCCTGTGGCGCCAAGCTGCCGATCATCGCCCTGCTCATGGGCTCCATCATCGGCGATTCTTCCACCACCGCCGCATGGATCAGCCCGCTCTTCTACTTCCTGGGCGTCTTTGCCGTCATCGCCTCGGGCCTCATGCTCAAGAAGACCAAGCTCTTTGCCGGCCGCCCGACGCCGTTCGTTATGGAGCTTCCTGCCTACCACTTCCCGGCGATCCGCTCTTGGGCGCTGCACGTGTGGGAGCGCTGCTGGGCCTTTATCAAGAAGGCCGGCACGGTCATCTTTGCCTCCACTGTCGTGGTTTGGTTCCTGTCCAACTTTGGTAGCTACAACGGCGCCTTTGGCTTCCTGCCTGCTATGGAGGGCATCCCCGAGGAGTTTATGGACTACTCCTTGCTTGCCATGCTCGGCAACCTGGTCGCTTGGATCTTCGCGCCGCTCGGCTTTAGCACCTGGCAGGCAACTGCGCTGACCGTCTCGGGCCTTGTGGCTAAGGAGAACGTCGTTGCCACCGCCGGTTCGCTGCTGTCCGTGGCCGACGCCGCCGAGACCGACCCGAGCCTGTGGACCGCGTTCGCCGGCATGTTCCCCACGATGGGCGCTTGCGTTGCCTTTGGCGCCTTCAACCTGCTGTGTGCTCCGTGCTTTGCTGCCATGGGTACTATCCGCAACCAGATGGATTCCGGCAAGTGGACCGCGATTGCCATTGGCTACGAGTGCGCCTTTGCCTGGGTTATCGGCCTGTTCATTAACCAGTTCTACAACCTGCTTGTTCTTGGGCAGTTTGGTATCTGGACGATTGTGGCCATCGTGCTGTTGGTTGCAATGCTCTTCCAGATTTTCCGCCCCATGCCCAAACATGCATGGACCGACGAGGACGAGACCAACACTGCTTCCGCTGCAGTTTCCGCTTAAGTTCGAATAAGGATCAGCCCCTTTTCACGAGCCCGGGTGTCCCAGCGACACTCGGGCTTTTTGGTGGGGGAGATGTGGCGTTTCCGCAGATAAAACCGACCAAAATAAACCTGTCCCTTTTTGGTAGGTGGAGAATGGGGTAAAGTAAGTGGTGGTTAACTAGAGGAGGCTTGCTATGGCACCTATCGATATTGTTGTACTGGCTGTTATCGGTATTGCGTTTGTCGCCGTGTGCGTGCGCATCTACCGCAAGGGCACCTGCGCTGACTGCGCTCAAGGTGGCGTTTGCACGGGGCATTGCTCCAACAAAAAGACGTGCGCTGCACTTAAGGGCGTAGACAAAATCGCCGAAGACTTGGGCCGCGGTATTAAATAAGGCCTAGGCATCCAAGTGCCCCGCGGGCATCCGTTCGCGGGGCACTTTGCACATTTGGGGGCGAGCGCGGCGAGTCGAAGAGTATTTTGGGGTCTCGTTAAATCAGTTGCGGTGAAATACGGACTGTTTTGGCTGTCAAAGGCCTTGTCTACTCCGTATTCCACCGCAACTTTTTGTGGGGTGGGCTAGAGACGCTGCATGCGGTACCCGACACCCATGTGCGTCTGAATCATCTTGGGGTGAGAGGGATCTGCCTCGATCTTCTTGCGCAGGGTACGCATGAACACGCGCAGGCTCGCCAGATCGCTGTCCCAGCTCGTGCCCCATATCTCGCGGGTGATGAAGGTGTGGGTGAGCACCTTGTCGACGTTTTTCGCCAGAAGGACGAGCAATTTGTACTCGGTTGGGGTGAGCGAGAGCTCGCGTCCGTCTTTCGTCGCGTATCCCGCGGCGTAGTCGATATGCAGCGGACCGTTGTCAAACGTGCTCGCTTCTGTCGACTCGCTCGACGCCATCGAGGAGCGCCTCAAATTCGCACGGACGCGCGCGAGCAACTCATCCACAGAAAAGGGCTTGGTGAGGTAGTCGTCTGCCCCTGCGTCAAGTGCTGCAATCTTGTCGGAATCTTCGGTGCGCGCCGAAATGACGATAATGGGGACTGCCGACCAGCTTCGGATCTTCGTGATGACCTCGATACCGTCAATGTCGGGAAGGCCGAGGTCGAGCATGATGAGGCTGGGGCCGTGCGACACCGCATCCATGATGGCGGCCTGGCCGTTGCATACCTTGCTCACGACATAGCCGTGGAGGTCAAGCGCGGTCGAAACGAGGTTTTGAACGGTCGGGTCATCTTCGACCAGGAGGATGCGTGGCTTAGCGGCATTATTCATGAATCTCGATCTCCTCGGCGGGCAGGGTAAAACGGAAGACGGCCCCATGGGGGTGGTTGTCGCGAACTTCGATGACGCCGCCATGCGCCTCCACGATGGAGCGGCAGAGCGACAGCCCAAGGCCGATGCTTCGACGCGAATCCACGGGCCGCGTATTGCTTGAGGTGAAGAAGCGCTCAAAGATATGAGGCTTGTCGCAGTCTGCCACACCCGGTCCATCGTCTGCGACGTCCACCACGACGAACGCACCCTCGCGACGTGCGCTGATGGTGACAGTCGAGTCCTCGGGCGTGTATTTGAAGGCGTTCATGATGAGATTCGTAAGCACCTGCATGATGAGATGGACGTCGATGTGTACCAGCAGGATGTCGTCAGTGTGCTCGATGGTGACGGCACGTCCATGCGATGCTTGGGCGACATGGCTGAGGGCGGCCTCGATGACCTCGTCGATGAGCTCGGATGTGAAGTTGAGGCGAATGGTGCCGTCCTCGACGCGTGTGATGGCGAGGAGGTTTTCCACGGTATCGATAAGCCAGAGGGAGTCGTCGTAGATGGCATCGGCAAGATCGCAGCGTTGTTCGAGGCTGAGCTTCTCGTCGCTCTTCCGAAGGATTGCCGCAGATCCGGATATAGCCGTGAGGGGTGTCCTCAAATCGTGGCCGATGGAGCGCAAAAGGTTGGCGCGCAGCTGCTCGTTTTTCGCCAAGACCGCAGCCTCTTCGCGCTCTTGCGCCGCCCGGTCGCTTTCGAGCGCCAGGGCGCATTCACCTACGATAGATAGGACGATCGAATGCTCGAAGGCTTCGATCTCGCGCCCCTCCAGGGCGATGCCGATGACACCGAATACCTTGTCGCCGGTGCGAACCGCGAGGTAGAGACAGCGCGCCTCAGGCAGGGTCCGCGTGCTTGCGCCCGCGCGCTTGTTGTTGGTGTAGGTCCAGGTTGCAACGGCGCGCTCGTAGTCGGTGAGCAGCGACGCGGATCGGTTTTCGGTGCCAGCGGACTCATAGAGCGCCTTGCCGAGCGTGCCGTGTTCGGCGGGGTAGAAGACCACGTCGAGTTTTAGCAGTTTGACGAGTTGGTTCATGGCGACGCGGGCGCACTCCTCCGCGCTATGGGCTTGCTGCAAGAGCTGGTTCGTTTCGAGGAGTACGCGCGTTTTGAATGCGTTCTCGGCGGATGTACGGGCGTTGTCGGCGATGCGCGCAGTTAACTCGCCGGCGACCATAGCGGTGGCGAACATGATGCCGAACGTGACCAGATAGCTTCGGTCGTAGCTGGCGAGCGAAAACAGAGGCGTGACGAAGCAGAAGTTGTAAAGCACTACAGAGAGCACGCTCGATACGATCGTGCAGATACGCCCCGTCGTGGTGACGGCGGTCAGCAGGGCCGTGAAGATATAGAGGGATATGATGCTGGAATCGGCAAATCCCAGATGGCGGAAAGCCGTGCCGATCGCCGTGGCGGCAAGAGAGAGCCAGCGTGCGAAGCACGTTTCGGCTGCTGGGCGGCTGCAGGGCGAGCGCATGGCGGCGTCCTTTGGGTCGGGAGGGCGGAGTCGACTGGTCTGGAATGATGTAAATGTCGAGGTTCGGGGCGAATGTTATGAGCTGTTCTACGAGAGATTTGCGGCCGAAGAGGGCCTGACGGACGCTGCTGCGCTCGCCCGTGCGCCCCATGACGATCTTCGAAATACCCGACAGGCGCGCGAACTCGGAGATCTGAAACGCGATGTCGTCGCCATAGACGGTTTCCATATGTGCTCCGAGCTGCTCGGCTAGGGCGATATTGGCTGCAAGCTTGGCGCGCTCATCATCGCTCATGGCTTGCGTGCGCGGGCTCTCTACGAACAGGGCGACGAGCTCGCTGCGAAACGCTTTCGCCATGCGTGCGGCGGCACGGACGATGCGGGGATTGGTCGGCGCCGGGGAGACACAGACTAAGATACGCTCCCTGGTGTAGTAGTCACGGTTTCCCAGCACGCGTGCGGCGTCTGTGAGGTGACCGGTGCGATCGGCGCAGCGGCGCAGCGCGATTTCTCGGAGTGCGGTGAGGTTCTCGACGGTAAAAAAATGCTGTTGCGCTCGGTCGGCTTGTGCGGGACGGTAGACGAGGCCGGCGCGAAGGCGCTCAAGTAGGTCTTCGGGCTCTATGTCGACGAGCTCGACCTGGTCGGCATCATCGAAGATACGGTCGGGGATTCGTTCGCTCACGACAACGCCGGTGATGGATGCAACCATGTCGTTTAGGCTCTCGATATGCTGAACGTTCACGGTCGTATAGACGTCGATGCCCGCATGTAGAAGTTCCTCGACGTCTTGATAGCGTTTGTCGTGGCGAGACCCCGGCGCATTCGTATGGGCGAGCTCGTCGACAAGGATGAGCTGAGGGGCGCGTTCGATAGCCGCATCTAGATCGAACTCGCTGAGCGCAATGCCGTTGTGCTCGATGAGTTTACAGGGCACGTTCTCAAGCCCTTGTGCAAGATGGGCAGTTGCCGGACGTTCGTGCGGCTCGATGTATCCCGCGACGACGTCGACACCTCGCCGCTTGGCGGCGTGGGCGGCTTGAAGCATCGCATAGGTTTTGCCTGTGCCAGCAGCGTAGCCAAAGAAAATTTTGAGGTGTCCCCGGCTGGTTCGAGTGTCATCGGCGACCCCGTCTTTCTCAATTGCCTTGAGGATGAGGTCTGGATTGACGCGAGTGTCCGATGCGTCGCGCTGCATAGCGTAGCCTTTCTGAAGCGTTGTCCATGCGTGCATACGCGGTGAGGACGCCGCTGTATGCTCGCGAGGTCGAGTATAGGCGCACTGCAGCTGCAATAGTACTTTCTACCTGCATCTTTACGGCATCTTAAGGACGTGAGCCCCGGCCCTCACGCCTCTTTAATCCCTAGAAGCGTTTACTGTCCCCAGACGCTTGCGAGGGCAGGCGTCCGAGACATCGGACCGCGTGTGAAAGGGGCGGTAAATGGACATCCTCATTCCCATCATCGGAGTCGTCTGCATTGGACTTCTTATCTATTACATCTACATTCTGATGAGGAGTGATTCGTAAACTATGGACGCTGCGATTCAGTACATCTTGTACTTTGCCGTGCTCGTCGTCCTGGCCGTTCCGCTCGGTCGGTTCATAGCCCATATCATGGATGGTGAGCATACGTTCCTGTCGCCTGTGATTGCTCCTGTGGAGCGTGGCGTCTATCGTCTGCTTCGCATCGACGCGGCAGAACAGATGGGGTGTAGGCGCTATCTGGCGAGCGTGCTGGTCTTTTCGGGGATCGGCCTCGTGACTCTTGTGGCACTCCAGGCGCTTCAGCCCTTCTTGCCAGGCAATCCCCAGCACCTGCCGGGTGTGTCATGGGACCTGTCGTTCAATACGGCTGCTTCCTTCATAACCAACACCAACTGGCAGTCCTACTCCGGTGAGACCACCCTGTCCTACCTTGTGCAGTTCATGGGTCTCACTGTGCAGAACTTCGTTTCCGCTGGCACCGGTATCGCGGTCATGTTCGCGCTGATCCGCGGCTTCCGTCAGGTCAAGGAGCAGGGTCTGGGTTCCTTCTGGGTCGACCTCACCCGCACCGTCCTGTATGTGCTCATCCCGCTGAACCTCGTGTTCGGCATCTGCCTGGCTGCCGGTGGCGTCATCTCCAACTTCCAGCCGGCTCAGAAGGCTGAGCTCGTAGAACCCGTCGCTGTTCAGCCTAATGCAGACGGCGGCTGGAGCGTCATCGACGGCGCCCAGATTGAGGGCGACACGGTCAAGGTCGACGGCAAGGTTGTCGAGGGCGCGCGCGTGGTCACCGAGCAGTTCCTGCCCCAGGGTCCCGCGGCTCCTCAGGTCGCCATCAAGCAGTCCGGCACCAACGGCGGCGGCTTCTTCGGCGTGAACTCCGCCCATCCGTATGAGAACCCCAGTGCCTTCACCAACATCATCGAGATGACCAGCCTGCTGCTGATCCCGGCCGCCTGTTGCTTCGCCTTCGGTATCGGCGTCAAGAACACCAAGCAGGGCAAGGCCATCTTTGCCGCCATGTTCATCCTGCTGGTGATCTTCACCGGCATCATCGCCGTCAACGAGCATGCGGGCACCCCGCAGCTGGCCGATGGCGGAGCGGTCAATATCGAGATGACCGACGGCCAGGCCGGCGGCAACATGGAGGGCAAGGAGAGCCGTTTCGGTATCGCCTCCTCTTCTACCTGGTCCGCTTTCACGACGGCTGCTTCCAACGGCTCGGTTAACTCCATGCACGACTCCTACACCCCGCTGGGCGGTTTTGTCCAGATGCTCCAGATTGCTCTGGGCGAGGTCGTCTTCGGCGGCGTGGGCTGCGGCCTGTACGGCATGATCGGCTTCGCCATCCTCACAGTGTTCATCGCCGGCCTCATGGTCGGACGCACGCCTGAGTTCCTGGGCAAGAAGATCGAGCCGGGCGAGATGCGCTGGGCAGTTGTCCTGTGCTTGGCAACTCCGTTTGCCATTCTGGTGTGCTCGGCCATCGCCTGCATGGTGCCCGGTCTTGCCGACCAGCTCAACAATGGTGGCGCGCACGGCTTCTCCGAGGCGCTGTATGCCTTCACCTCATGCGGCGGCAACAACGGCTCGGCGTTTGCAGGCATGAACTGCAACATTCCCTGGATCAACGTCATGCTCGGCCTCGAGATGCTGTTCGCCCGCTTCATGCCTATCATCGGTACGCTGGCTATCGCCGGCTCGCTGGCCAAGAAGGGCAAGGTCGCCGAGAGCGCCGGTACCCTGTCTACCACCAACGGCATGTTCGTATTCCTGCTCGTGTTCATCGTTCTGCTGATCGGTGCCCTGAGCTTCTTCCCGGCCCTGGCGCTTGGCCCCGTTGCCGAGTTCTTCCAGATGATTGCGTAAAGGAGGGCGCAGATTTATGACTATGCAAAAAGACATGATGGGCCGCGCGGTCCGCGACTCGTTTGCCAAGCTGGATCCTCGCGTCCAGATTCAAAACCCGGTCATGTTCCTGGTGTGGCTTTCCGCCGTCATGACCTCCGTCCTGGCCGTCGCTTCCATTTTCGGTGTGCAGGACGCGGGTGTGCCCACCTACTATGTGGTCGCCATCGCGGTCATCCTGTGGCTTACCGACCTGTTCTCGAACTTCGCCGAGGCGCTTGCCGAGGGCCGCGGTAAAGCCCAGGCCGATTCCCTGCGTGCGGCCAAGAAGGATGTCGAGGCCCATCGCATCGAGTCCGTTGAGGACAAGGAGCACTTCACCGTCGTTCCCGGCACCGAGCTCACGCGCGGCGACCTGGTGATCGTACGCGCCGGCGAGCAGATTCCCGGCGACGGCGACGTCATCGAGGGCGCTGCTTCCGTTGACGAGTCCGCCATCACCGGCGAGTCCGCCCCCGTGGTCCGCGAGGCCGGCGGCGACCGCTCTGCCGTTACCGGCGGTACCACGGTGCTGTCCGACTGGATCATCGTCAAGATCTCCAGTGAGCCCGGCCAGAGCTTCCTGGACAAGATGATCGCGATGGTCGAGGGTGCCGCGCGCAAGAAGACCCCTAACGAGATCGCTCTGGAGATCTTCCTGGTGGCCCTCTCCATCGTCTTTATCCTGGTCACGCTGGCCCTGTATTGTTACTCCTGCTTCTCGGTCGGTCTTAACGACATGGACAACCCCACGGCCGTGACCACGCTCGTGGCGCTGCTCGTGTGCCTGGCTCCCACTACTATCGGCGCCCTTCTTTCCGCCATCGGCATCGCCGGCATGAGCCGTCTGAACGAGGCCAACGTGCTGGCCATGTCCGGCCGCGCCATCGAGGCCGCCGGCGACGTCGACATCCTCATGCTCGACAAGACCGGCACCATCACCCTGGGTAACCGTCAAGCCGCCGAGTTCATCCCGGTCGACGGCGTCGATCCCGCGGAGCTGGCCGATGCCGCCCAGCTTTCCTCGCTGGCCGACGAGACCCCCGAGGGTCGTTCCATCGTCGTGCTCGCCAAGGAGCAGTTCGGTCTGCGCGGTCGCACGCTCGAGGATAAGGGTATGGAATTCATCCCGTTCACCGCGGCAACGCGTATGTCCGGCGTGAACTACGAGGGCAATGAGATCCGCAAGGGCGCTGCCGATTCCGTGCGCACTTATGTGGAGGCAGCCGGCGGCGTGTTCTCCCAGGAGTGCGACGAGGTCGTCGAGCACATCGCCAAGGCCGGCGGCACCCCGCTGGTCGTGACCAAGAACTGCCGCGTGCTGGGTGTCGTCTACCTTAAGGACATCATCAAGTCCGGCGTGAAGGAAAAGTTCGCCGATCTGCGCCGCATGGGTATCAAGACCATCATGGTGACGGGTGATAATCCGCTGACGGCCGCCGCCATCGCCGCCGAGGCCGGTGTGGATGACTTCCTGGCCGAAGCGACGCCCGAGGGCAAGCTCGATAAGATCCGCGCGTTCCAGCATGAGGGCCATCTGGTCGCGATGACCGGCGACGGCACCAACGACGCGCCAGCGCTGGCGCAGGCGGATGTCGCCGTGGCCATGAACACGGGCACCCAGGCTGCCAAGGAGGCCGGCAACATGGTCGACCTCGACTCCAGCCCCACCAAGCTCATCGATATCGTGCGTATCGGCAAGCAACTGCTCATGACCCGCGGCTCGCTCACGACCTTCTCGGTCGCCAACGACGTCGCCAAGTATTTCGCCATCATCCCGGCGCTATTCTCGCCGATCTACCCCGGGTTGGACGCCCTCAACATCCTGGGGCTCACCAGCCCGTTGACTGCCGTGCTGTCCGCCATTATCTACAACGCGCTGGTTATCGTCGCGCTGATTCCTGCCGCCCTGAAAGGCGTGAAGTACCGCGAGCTTTCGTCCGGCCAGCTGCTGACCCACAACCTGCTGGTGTGGGGTCTGGGCGGTATCGTGGCGCCGTTCGTATTCATCAAGATTATCGACATGCTGCTGGCCTTGTTCGGCATTGGCATGATGTAGACGGAGGTTTGTATGTTCAAAGGTATCGCATCGCGCGCACTTGGCGTGTTCGCGCTGTTTACCATCGTCTGCGGCCTGGGATACACGCTCGTGGTGACCGGCGTCGCGCAGCTTGCGTTTCCGTACCAGGCGAACGGATCGCTTATTACGGTTGACGGCAAGGTTGTGGGTTCCGAGCTCATCGGCCAGAACTTCGATGACGAAGCCCACATGTGGGGTCGTATCCAGAACGTGTCAATCGTCGAAGGCGAAGGCGGCGAGCTCATGGCGTATGGTGCCCCGTCCAACCTGTCCCCGGCGAGTGAGGAGTATCGGCAGCTGATAGATGCGCGTGTGAAGAAGATCCGCGCCGCCAACCCCGATGCTGATATGGACGCTGTGCCCGTCGACCTGGTGACGTGTTCGGGGTCCGGCCTCGACCCGGAGATCTCTCCGGATGCCGCCGAGTACCAGGTCCCGCGCCTTGCCAAAGCCACGGGCAAAAGTGAGGACGAGGTGCGCGACATCATCGCCGCGTGCACCAAGGGTCGTTTCCTCGGCGTGTTCGGCGAGCCCATGGTCAACGTGCTCAAGGTGAACCTTATGCTGGACGGCGCGCTGTAGGTGAGGGAGTGGCGGATGAGGGCGTGACTGACTATCTGGGCCCTCAATTCCACCCCGCCCATCAGTTGCGGTGGAATACGGACTGCTTTGCCTGTCAAAAGCCTCATCTACTCCGTATTCCACCGCAACTTTTTTGTGAGGGTCGGGATTGAAGGTGGGGAGTGCGAGCGAGTGCGAATGCGGCGGATACTGATACGATAGGTACGTTAGCAACTGCCGCCCAGCGGCTCAAACGAAAGGAACCCTGTATGGAGTCCTCCGCCTATCCGATGCTCTTTAGCCCGATCAAGGTCGGTACGACCGAGGTCAAGAACCGCGTCTTTATGCCGCCGGTGTCCACCAACCTGGCCGATCATGGCTATGTGACCGACGATTTGGTCGATCATTACCGTGCCCGCGCCAAGGGCGGCGTGGGCCTGATCATCACCGAAGTCGTGACGGTCGAGCCCACCTATACCTATCTGCCGGGTGACATGTGCTGCTACGACGACACGTTTATCCCTGGCTGGGAAAAGCTCGCCGCGGCCGTCCACGAGTATGGCTGCAAGATCATGCCGCAGCTCTTCCACCCCGCCTACATGGCCTTTAACATTCCGGGCACGCCGCGCCTGATCGCTCCGTCCTTTGTGGGCCCGTCCTATGCCCGCGAGGCGCCGCGCCCCATTACGGTGGATGAGATCCACGAGCTCACGCATCAGTTCGGTGACGCTGCCGTTCGTATGCAGAAGGCTGGCGTCGATGGCGTCGAGGTCCATGCGGCGCACGCCCACGGCATGCTCGGCGGCTTTTTGACCCCGCTCTATAACAAGCGCACCGACGAGTACGGCGGCTCGCTCGACGCCCGTATGCGCTTCTTGCTCGAGGTCATCGCCGAGATTCGCGAGCGCTGCGGCAAGGACTTTATCATCGACGTCCGTATCTCGGGCGACGAGTACACCGATGGCGGCCTGACCCTCAACGACATGATCTACGTCTCGCGTCGCCTGGAGAAGGCCGGCGTCGACATGATTCATGTGTCGGGTGGTACCACCATCAAGCGCGGCTCTGCAATTCCCGCCGCCGGTACTCAGCAGGCCTCGCACGCCGCCTGCTCGCGCGAGATCAAAAAGCACGTCAACATTCCTGTCGCCACGGTCGGCCGCATCAACGAGGCCTGGATTGCCGAGGAGCTGATCGAGGACGGCGCCGCCGACATCTGCATGATGGGCCGCGCCAATCTGTGCGATGCCGAGTTCTGCAACAAGGCCGCTGCCGGCAACGCCGATGACATCCGCCCCTGCATTGGCTGCCTGCGCTGCCTGAACGGCATTATGTTTGGCAAGCGCATCTCCTGCACCGTCAACCCGGACGTGGAGCGCGACGAGGCCGGCTACGAGCCTGCCGCCGAGGCCAAGAACGTACTGGTTGTGGGCGCCGGTCCCGCGGGCATGGAGGCAGCCTACATTGCCGCCAAGCGCGGTCATAACGTGGTGCTCGTGGACAAGCAGGACGAACCGGGCGGCGAGATGCGCATCGCGGCCGTTCCGCCGGCAAAGCAGGAACTCACCCGCGTGATCAAGTATCAGTACCGTCGCCTGGCCGAGGTCGGCGTGAAGTGCGTCTTTGGCACCGAGCTTTCGGCCGAGGACATTCAGCGTGACTACGCGGGCTACGAGGTTGTCCTGGCTTATGGCGCCGAGCCCATCACCCCGGCCTTCATGCAGGGCTTTAAGCAGGTTATGACGGCTGACGACCTGCTGGGTGGCAAGGCTTTCCCGGGCAAGAAGATCGTCATCGTGGGCGGCGGCACCGTCGGTTGCGAGACGGCCGATTATCTGGCCCCGCTGGTCAACGACCTGTCGCCGGCCAATCGCGATGTCACCGTCATCGAGATGACCAAGACGCTCGCCGCCAACGAGGGCGGCGCCGGTCGCGCGGTGCTCATCACGCGCATGCTCTCCAAGGGCGTCCACGTGCTGACCGAGGCCAAGGTGACCGAGATTACCGAGGATGCCATCAGCTATGAGAAGGACGGCGAGGTCCACACCATCGCCGATGCCGATACGCTGGTGCTTGCTATGGGCTATCGTCCCAACACCAAGCTGGCCGACGACCTTGCCGCTGCTGGCGTTGCTGTCCACGTGCTGGGCGATGCCCAGAAGTGCGGCAACATCCGCGACGCCATCGGCGATGGCTACAAGGTTGCCTGCGAGCTCTAGTTAATCCCTTGGTGCGTGGGGCCTGTCCCCGCGGCATCAGTCGGTAGATGGCAAAAAGCGGCGGCCGTCCCGTACGTGGGACGGCCGTCGCTTGCGTTAGTTGCAATAGGTCGTGCGATTAGAGCCCCAGGAGCTCCTTGACCTTGGCGATGATGGCCTCGTCGGTGGCGTTGGCAAAGAAGTACTCCTGGAAGTGCTCGCCAGCCAGGGCGCCCTTGCCGTGCGGACCTCTATTCGCTCTGTGCCTGCGCGCCTTCTGCGATCATGTTGCGGTTATACACCAGGTGCAGATACATCGCGTCGTGCGCGGCGGTGGGATTGCGCGAGGCGATGGCGTCGGCCACATCGCGGTGCGTGCGGATAGTTTCCTCGACGAGCTTTTTGCCGGTCACGTCGATAAAGAGGGGGACGGATGCCTTGAGCACGCCCATCAGGCGGGGAATGACGAGGTTTCCGGAGCTCTCGGCAATGGCATTGTGGAACGCGGTGTCGGCGGCG
>CABQLM010000028.1 GCA_902465105.1 uncultured Collinsella sp. | reverse complement strand
ACGGTCCCCAGATGTTACAGATTGAGACGTTAAGTTGTGGCTCGATGTAATGTCTCGATCTGTAACAGAAACTCGGCAAAACGGTCCCCAGATGTTACAGATTGAGACGTTAGCTTGCCGCCAAATTGTTTGTCTTGGTCCGCAACAGCAAGGGGTCAAAAACCGGTCTAGATGTTACAGATCAAGACAATCAAGCCGCTGAAATTTGCTCCCCAAAATGTGGCTCAAGTGTGTCGATATCTCCTTGCCAATGTTGCGCAACAAGACCTCCCCGCATTAGACCTATCGTGCAAATTGTCATAGTTGCCCCTTCATCGATTGGGAGAAGAAATGGCAAAGTACGAACCAAAACACCTGGGAAACTCAAGCAGCGCCGAACCCCGTCTTGCACGCTCGGGACGCAAGGGTGCACGACTCGCCATCACGGCGGCGACGACCATCGCAATGACAAGCTCGACACTGCTCGCCCCGTTCTCGGCATTTGCCGAGAACACCGGCAAGACCACGGCAAAAGATGCCATCATGTCTCCGCTCGCAACCTACGCCGGAGCGGTTGCCGGCTCTGTCGTAAAGACGGACGCCGATAAGATCACCGAGCTTAAGGCGGCAATCGATGCCGCAAAGGCCGACGAGGCAAACGCCAAGTCCGACTATGATGCGGCGGCGACAACGTACGACGAGAAGGTATTGGCGCGCAATAACGCGCAGGGCGCTCATGATGCCGCAGTCTCTGACAATAACCAGGCAGAAGCCGCAGCACGAGCCGAATACGCTCGCCAGCTCGATGAAAGCACCAAGGCCGCAAGTAGCGCCAGCACCGCACTCAAGGACGCTCGAGACAAGCTCGATGCAGCCAAGACCGACGCCGAGGACAAGTCGAAGGTCCTTGATGCCGCAAAGCAGGCGGCAGCTGATGCGCAGGCTAAACTCGAGACGGCAAAAAAGGCGGCCGCCAACGCAACGCCGGAACAGATCAAGGCTGCCGAGCAGGCCGCCGCGGATGCGCAAGCTGCTCTAGACCAGGCAAAGGCCGCGAAGGCCGCTGCCGACTCCGCGCTTGCCGATGCCCAGCAGACGGCAAACGCGGCCCAGAGCGCCTACGACCAGGCATCGAGCTCACTAGCTTCTGCCCAGCAGGCAAAGACCACCGCGGATGGTAAAGTAACCGCGGCACAGGCAGCCTATAACAGCGCACAAGCAGATCTCGCGGCAGCAAAGGCAGGCGCCACGGGCCCTGAGTATGATGCCGCCCAGGCAAAGGTCGATGCCGCCAAGGCCGATCTTGATGCCGCAAAGAGCGCCCAAGCAAGTGCCGAGAAAGCCTTGGAAAGCGCTCAGCAAGCTCAGGGCGAAAAACAGAACGATCTGGCAACAGCACAAACGGGACTCGGCGCCGCAAAGCAGAACGCCGAGCAAAAGAAGTCCGAGCTCGATGCCGCCAATGCCGAGGTAGCGACAAAGGTCAAAACACTCAACGATGCGAAGGCGGCCCACAGTGCCGAACTTGCCAAGCTGGACGAGGCAAACAAAGCCGTAGAGGATGCCAAGGCAGCAAAGGCCGCCGCGGATAAAGCCGCTTCGCAGGCTCAAAACGAGCTGCAGGCAGCGCAGGCCAATGTTCAGTCCGCCCAGGTTGCCGTCGATGCTGCCCAGCAGACAGCAGATTCCGCCGAGGCAACGCTCAAACAAGGTGCTATCGGATTCTTTAAGTCCGTCGGCGCCAATGAGGCAGTCTCGATTATCGAAAACTGCAAGTATAAGGATGCCACCCATGTTGGCGACAGCACCGACGCAACCTCGCTCGACAATATGATTTCGGCTATTACGGTCATGAAGTCAATCAACAGCTACCGCGTTTCCGTTGGTCTAAACCCACTTAAGGTTACCTACAACCTTGTCGCGGCGGCAATTGCCAATGCCAACTGGTCAAGTTCGAACATCAAGCACGCAAAGCAGTTTAATGTTACCGAGAACCTCTCATGGGGGTATAGCGACCCCTGTCAGGGATGGATTACAGAGGAAAAGGCGTACTTCGACGAGGCGGCCGCTACATTGGGCGGTCACAACCTCACAGGACAAGCTGCCTATAACTTCTACACTGCCCATCAAGCCGACATTATCAACTATGTCGCCAATAAGTTTGACGCAATGGTGGGCCATTACACCAACTGCATCAATCCTAACCTTGCAGTTATGGGCACGGGAACAAACACCTCCACCAAAAATAATATCTACGGCACCACCGTCTCGTTTACCGCCCAGACAGCCTCGCCATGGAAACCCGACCACGATTGGACAAGCTCTTCCATGTCCGTCGATGCTTACGAGCAGGCACTCAATAGCTATGTCAACGGGCTCAAAAACGCCGGGAGCAGACTCGATGCCGCGAAGAGCGACCTTGCGGGCAAGCAAGCTGCAGTCCAGCAGGCTTCTCAGAAGAAGCAGCAGGCCGATAAAGCCGCAAGTGAAGCGGCGTCTGTTGTCGAGCAAAAGCAGCAGGCGGCCAACGAGCAGAGTGACAGCGTCGCTACTGCCGCAACTGCCGTAGCCACAGCCCAAGCGGCCCGCGACGCAGCGCAAAAGGAAGCTGACGAGGCCCGTAAGCAGCTAGAGACCGCTACGACCAACGTCGAGCAGGCACAGAAGGACGTTGCCGCAGCGCAGGCGGCATATGACCAGGCACAGCAAGCGATTGAAACGCGAGCGGCAGACCTGGAAAAAGCAAAGGCTGCCGTTGCAGAAAAGCAGGCTGCCTACACGACCGCCAACGACGAATTGGCCAAGTATTCGGCCGACGTTGCCGCAGCTCAAGAAAAGGCGGACAAGGCCCATCAGGCGCTTAATGAAGCGGTTGCGACGCAGGCGTCTGCCCAGAGCGCCTTTGAAAAGGCGGATCATGACGCACAGGCCAAGAAGCAGGCTCTTGATGCCGCAAAAAGCGCCGTCGAGACCAAGACGGCGGCAGCAGAACGTGCCGCAAGTGACCTGACCACGGCGAAAGAAGATCTTGCCTTAAAGCAGACACACGCCGCTGCCCTGAACAATGCCGCCGATAACCTCGCGACGGCAGAAGCCGCAAAGAAAAACGCCGACGAAACGGTTGCCCAAGCGCAAAAAGCCCTCAACACGGCAAACGATGCCGTCACAGTCGCCGAATCGGCCGTCCAGAATGCACAGGACGCTTCGGATACCGCCACTGCCGCCCTTAGCAAACTGACGTCCGTCAATGTCGACAACGGCATCGCGACCGGATTTGATGCAAATGCAAACGACGCCCTCAACAAGCTCTTTGCCGCATGCGTTGCCGCCAAGCAGGCCGAGAAGGCCGCGAAGGACGCACTCGATGCCGCCCAGGCAGACCTTGACGCCGTGACGCCTGAGTACACCGCAGCGCTCAACGCCTACAACGAGGCAAAGGCCACGCGCATAGCGGCCGAGCAGGCGCTAAAGAACGAGGTCGCTCGTCAGCAACAGGAAGCCGCAAAGGTCGAGCAGGGCTCAGCTGCGCCGGCCGCGTACAAGCCGCAATCCACCGCCAAGCGGGCGGCAAATGGCTCCAACGCAAGCAGCAACTCCGCGCTGCCCACCACGGGCGATAATGCTGCGCTCGCCGGTGAGACGTTTGTCATTGGGGGTGCCGTGCTCGTAGCGAGCGGCGTCTTCCTGGCCGACAAGAAGCGCCGTCAAGAATAAGGATCTCAGCAAGGCGCGACTCCTGCCTTTCTTCTGCTCAGCAAACACTACCTGCCGCGCCGGGGCGCCCATCACACGGGTGCCCCGGCGTTTAACGTTGTATGACCGGGGCATCTGCTCCGAGATTGTCTCGATCTGTAACAACTAGGGCCCAAATATCGGTCTTACTGTTACAGATCGAGATGTTCGGGTTACCCTCGAATGGTTTGTCTCGATTTGTAACATCTAGCAGGCAAAACGGTCCCCAGATGTTACAGATTGAGACGTTAAGTTGTGACTCGATGTAATGTCTCGATCTGTAACAGTTACTCGACAAAAACGGGTCTAGTTGTTACAGATTGAGATGATTGGTTGAGACGGTCCATCGGCCAACCAACCACCCTCATCTGTAACGAAATGTCATAGATTTCTTTCTGTACTGGACACCCCCAGGGGGTATGGGTGTATAGTATCGGATGGTTAACATTTTCGACACTACGTCACGGAAAGGAGAAGCCATGGCTCAAGATAAGTTTGACGTGGGCGGCATGACGTGCGCCGCGTGCCAAGCGCACGTGGACCGTGCCGTCAGCAAGCTCGACGGCGTCCAAAACGTCGCCGTCAACCTGCTCGCCGGCTCCATGCTGGTCGACTATGACCCCGCGCAGGTCTCCCCCGACGATATCTGCACCGCTGTCGATCGCGCGGGCTATTCGGCCTCGCCCGTCAGCGCGGGCACCGGTGCCGCCAGCTCAAACGGCAGCACGCAAGTCAGGTCCGGCGCCGCCCATATGGAGTCGCCAACCAAAAAGCTGGAGGCCGCCGCCTCTGCCATGCGCACCCGCCTCATCGTCTCGATCGTATTTCTCATCCCACTGTTCTACATAGGCATGGGTCACATGCTTGGTTGGCCGCTGCCCGGCATCTTCACCGACCACATCCACAGCATGACGCTCGCGCTCACCGAGCTCGTCCTGCTCATCCCCATCGTCTACGTCAACGATGCCTACTTTATCAACGGGTTTAAATCGCTCGCGCACGGCGCACCCACCATGGACGCGCTCATCGCCGTGGGCGCCACTGCGTCCATCGCCTGGTCGCTCTACGCCATGTTCATCATGGCCGACCAGCTAGCCGCGGGTCAGGTCCACGAGGCCATGATGACAAGCATGGACAACCTGTATTTTGAGAGCGCAGGCACGATCCTGTCGCTTGTCACCGTGGGCAAATACCTCGAGACACGCAGCAAGTCCAAAACCGGCGGCGCTATCGAGGCGCTGATCGACCTGGCGCCCAAGACCGCGACCGTCGTTGCCGGCGACGGCACCGAGACCACCGTCGACGTCGACAGCATCCTTCCCGGCCAGGTACTGCGCGTGCGCCCCGGAGAGTCCATCCCCGTCGATGGCGTGGTGCTCGAGGGCAGCTCGGCCGTGGACGAGAGTGCGCTCACCGGCGAGTCAATCCCCGTGGAAAAGACCGCCGGCGACACCGTCAACGCCGCCACCGTCAACCGCACTGGCTCGTTTACCTTCCGTGCCACGCGTGTGGGCGCCGACACGTCACTCGCCAAAATCATCCAGCTCGTCGAGGACGCCAACGCCACCAAGGCGCCCATCGCCCGCATGGCCGACAAGGTCGCCGGCGTGTTCGTGCCCGTGGTGTTTGCGATCTCGGCCGTGACCTTTGTGGCGTGGATGGCGCTGACCGGCAGCGTGAACGAGGCGCTTACCTCCGCCGTGGCCGTGTTGGTAATCAGCTGCCCGTGCGCGCTCGGCCTGGCTACGCCTGTCGCCATTATGGTTGGCACCGGCAAGGGCGCCGAGATGGGCATTCTGTTCAAGAGCGCCGAGGCGCTGGAGAACCTGCGCAGCGTGGGCACCGTAGTGCTCGATAAGACCGGCACCGTCACCCGCGGCAAACCGGCTGTGACCGACATTGTGGTGGCCACGCGCGCCGACGGCACGCCTACCATGAGCGAAAAAGCGCTGCTCAAGCTCGCTGCCGCGCTGGAGCGCTCAAGCGAGCACCCGCTGGCCGAGGCGATTATGGCCGAGTGCGAGGCGCGCGGAATCGTGGCACGCATGGTCGAGGACTTTGCCGCCGTGCCCGGGCGAGGCGTTACGGCGCGCGAGGGACAAAACGCCATCGCTGCCGGCAACGTGCGCCTGGTGGACGAGCTGGGCGCGAAGGTTCCTGCCGGCCTTGCCGAGCAATTTGCCGCCGAAGGCAAAACGCCGCTGTTCTTTGCCAAGAACGGCGAGCTTGTCGGCACCATCGCCGTGGCTGACGAGGTCAAAGAGACGAGCGCTGCTGCCATTGCCGCACTGCGAAAGCTCGGCGTCGATGTGCGCATGCTCACCGGCGACAACCGCGTGACGGCCGAAGCAATCGCCCACCGCGTGGGACTGAACAGCAAACAGGTCATCGCCGACGTGCTTCCCGCCGACAAGGAGCGCCACGTGCGCGAGCTGCAGGATGCGGGCAGCAAGGTCGCCATGGTGGGCGACGGCATCAACGACTCCCCCGCCCTGGCGCGCGCCGACGTGGGCCTTGCCATCGGTACCGGCGCCGACATCGCCAAAGAAGGGGCGGATGTGGTACTCATGCGCAGCGACCTCATGGATGTTGTGCGCGCCATCGAACTTTCGCGCGCCACGATTCGCAACATCAAGCAGGACCTGTTCTGGGCGCTGTTCTACAACGGCATCGGCATTCCACTCGCCGCGGGCGTGTTCTTCCCCCTCACGGGTTGGCAACTCTCGCCGATGTTTGGCGCTGCGGCCATGAGCCTGTCGAGCGTGTGCGTTGTTTCCAACGCGTTGCGCCTGCGAACCTTTAAGCCCAAGACGGCGCGCTGAAGCACCCGACCTTGCCCCTCAAACCGTCGCTCGCGTACCCAAGTACGCTTCGCTCCTCTTTCGGGGCAATCTCGGGCACCTCAGCGCACCTTTAAGATGACGCTGTTCACGACTAAACTGTCAGATAATCTCAATCGATAAGGAGTACACCCATGCGTTACACAATTAAGACTTCCGGCCTTATGTGCGGCCACTGCGACGCCACCGTCGAGACGGCGTTGCTCAACGTGGCCGGCGTGACCGACGCCGACGCCGATCACGAGACCCAGACCGTCCAGGTGGAGTGCGCCGACACCGTGACCGCCGAGCAGCTCGCCGCCGCCGTCGAGGGCGCGGGCGAAAAGTTCCACGCCCTGTCCGTTACCGCTGCATAGCGGACTGCACGCACCCATCCCGACCAGAAACGAGGACCCGCCATGATGGCAGACCATAAATCGGTGACCCGCATGCTCAAGACGGCACGCGGTCAGATTGACGGCATCCTGCGGATGGTCGAGGAGGACCGTTACTGCGTCGACATTTCCACACAGCTCATGGCCACGCAGGCGCTCATCGCGCGCATCAACGCCGACGTGCTCAAGGCGCATATCGAGGGCTGCGTCGCCTCGGCCATCGAATCGGGCGACGAAGACCTCAAAGCCGCCAAGCTCGCCGAGATCGAACGCGTCGTCGACAAGCTCTCCAAGTAATTGGGGGCATTGGGGACAGACTGCTTTGCACCATCTTGGTGCATCGGGGACAGATACGTTTGCACCACGTCGGTGTAGATTAACCTGTCCCCTTTGCACCAAAAGGGGTATAAAGGCGTGCAGCGTATCGAACGAAAGGCAATGTGCATGAATGACTTTATGAAAGGGCGCAACGGCGCCGATGAGCTCACCATCGTGCTGGGCCTGACCGGCATCGTCATTGCGATGATCGGATCGATGGCCCGTATCCAGTGGCTCAGCTGGATCGCCATCGCCGTGATCGTGCTCGGCGTGCTGCGCGGCCTGTCCAAAAACATCAACGCGCGCCGCAAGGAGAACGATGCCTTTGTCACGGCGACCGCAAACGTCCCCGGATTGGGCAAGTTCGTCGCCAGCTTGGGCGGCGGCGCCTCAGCGGCCAACGCCTCGCGCGCAGCTGGAACGAGCAAGGAAGACTTTGAGCGTGCCAAGCGCATGGCCAAGAAGATGTGGAAGGGTCGCAAGACCACGGCATACCTCAAGTGCCCCAACTGCGGTCAGATACTCTCCGTCCCCAAGGGCAAAGGCAAGATCCGCGTCACCTGTCCCAAGTGCCACGCCAAGATGGAAACGCGCTCCTAGGCATCGCGCCGTGGGGCGATTTAATCAGTAGTGTTTGTCCCAAATCTAAAGCATTTATTCGTTAAAAAAGCCGAGGCCTTGTGTTGAGACCCCGGCTTTTTGTATATGGCGGCAGCATTCGACGAGCCGGCTGCCCCCGTCACGCCAGCGCTTACGCTACGCCGTCGCGGGCGAGCTCCTCGGCCAGTGCCCCTGCCGGCATGGCCATAATCGCGTCGAGCTCCGCGTCAACCTCGGGGATACGCTTCACCTTCAGCTTGCGTACCAGGTCACCGCGACACATCACGTGCATTGGCTCACGCAGAGCGCACAGGTCATCGAGCGGGCTCTCGTGCGTCACCAGAATATCGGCAGCCTTGCCGCACTCGATCGTACCGGTCTCGCCGCCCAGGCCCAGTAGCTCAGCATTGACCTGCGTGGCCGTATGCAACGCAAACGCATTGCTCACGCCCACGTACTTGGCAAAATAGGCCACCTCGCGCCACATGTCGTACTGGGTCACGAACGGGCAGCTCGAGTCCGTGCCCAGGCCTACCTTGATACCGGCTTCCAGCGCCGCACGAGCGCTCTCGATAATGCCCGAGCACACGATGTCGCCGTTCTTCTTTTGCGTATCGGTCGAATGGGTCTTTTCCGGGTCGAGCAACACAAACGGCAGCGCTGGGCTGATCGTACAGGTAACGCTGGGCGCACGCCCCTCAAGCTGCGTACCCGCGGCACCGCGATACAGCTCCAGGATCTCGGGGGTCATCGGAGCGCCGTGCTCGATTGTGTCGACGCCGGCCTCAAGCGCGGCCTTCACACCCTCGGTGCTCTCGACATGGGCCATAACCGGAAGTCCCATATCGTGCGCCGCCTTGCACGCCGCCGCGGCAACCTCCACGGGCATACGCAGCACGCCCGGCTCGCCCACCTCGGTCGCATCGAACACGCCGCCCGTTACGAACAGCTTAATGACGTCGGCACCGCGCGCATACAGGTCGCGCACCTGTTCGGCCGCCTCGGCGGGGGTATTGGCGACCTGCGCGAACAGCCCCGCGCCATGGCCACCCGGCACCGTGACGCCCGTTCCCGGCGCTACCAGACGCGGACCCTGATACTTGCCGGCATCGATGGCGTTGCGCACGGCCAAATCGGCAAACAGCGGGTCGCCCGCGCCGCGCACCGTGGTCACGCCGCTTGCCAGCTGCTGCTGGGCGCTTCCCTTAAGAATATGGCGCACGATGGCGCGCCCCACGGGATTATCGAGCTTCTTCATCAGCGCGCCCGCATCGCCCGCCGAAACCGGCTTGCCCGAGCCGCACAAATGCACATGCATATTGATCAGACCCGGCATGAGGTACGCGCCGGCCAGGTCGATGACCTCGGCACCTGCCGGAGCTTGGGCCACGGCGCTCGGTCCCATCCAAGTGATGGTGCCACGCTCGACGGCCACGGCCATATCAGGCTGCGGCGCCATATGCTCCGAACCATCCAAAACGGTCGCATTGATAAACAACGTGGAACGATCGGCAGACGCCATATCGAGCTCCTCCTTCACGATTAACTTGAACATTTGTCCATTATCACCTAATGCAGCGAACTAAAGTCAAACATATCGGCTAACGGAGGGAGGAGAGGTATAGAAAAGGTGGGGCCGAGCAACTCCGCAGGCCAGACGCCAGACAAATGTCTTGATCTGTAACAGTTAAACGACTTTCGGGCGCCTAAACGTTACAGATCAAGATTTTTCGACAGCAAGCCAATCCTCCGTCTCGATCTGTAACAACTAGACCGATTTTCGAACGCCAAGTGTTACAAATTGAGACATTCTCCAACTCCGCTGCAAAACATCTCAATCTGTAACAGGTGGGAGCCAAAACAGCCGCTAGATGTTACAGATTGAGATAAAACCGTGGCACACTTCCGTTCGTCTCAATCTATAACAGCTGGACCGTTTCCAGTCCCCTAAACGTTACAGATTGAGATTTTCAGTCGCGCGCCCAACCTCTATCTCAATCTGTAACAGTTACGGGCACAAACAACCCCCAGATGCTACAGGTCGAGACAGACCACATCAGCGCCCATACCACTGGCGCCGCCACCCCTCAGCCAAATCAGCTTGCCGGGGAATACCCGCCAGTCTCATTTTCTCGACCAATTTCCCCGGGTCTTTGAGTTCGTTAAATGTAAACCGAAGCACCTTGTGTCCGAGCATTGTCAGATGGGATTCCCGCTGACGCTCTGCCACGAACGGATCGACCGATTCTTGACCGTCACCGCTCTGCAAGGTGTACTTCCCCTTTCCGTCCAGCTCGCCAATCACGCACGTCCCGTCCATGAGCCTCCAAAAATAATCGACGCGAAACAACCGGCTCGGATCAAGCGGGTCGTGAAACTCCACCTGCAACTCCGGAACTGGAAAACCATATGCAATAAAGAACGCCCGAAACCGAGACTCGCCACCGTTTTCGGACAGCCCATCCGCGTGCGACGCAATCACCTGAGCTCTGCGATACCCTCGCCTACCCTCGCAATCGGCACGGAGGCGCTCGCACAAATCCTCACGCGATATGCCCTTCGCCCGCAGCGCAGAATCAGCAATCGCAAGACCATACGAAAACGGTGCGTGCAGCAGACAGTCCTCCACCGTGCGCCAAAACGGCGTCATCCACACGCCGTCGACTTGTTCAAGCGCACCCGCCGCCTGCGGACCCCCGCCACTCAATGCCGTCGAACAGCCAGTCTTAACAAGAAAACGCGGCCCGAGCACATCATTCGGCACCTCCAGACCCCACAAAAGCGCCGCGTCATAACCCCAAAACGCCCAATCGGGATGAAACTCTGCAAGCCCTTTGATGGTACGCAGTGCTCGCTCCGCCGGCGTCAGTACACCCCAATCGTGTTGAAAGCAGAACAAATACGGCTCTGGCTCCGCAATATCATCGGTTCCCACATGACGCCGCAGCCACATGAGCTCGGCATTGTCGTGTGTCACAAGCAGCGTGCCTTGGTCACCCGCCTCAGTGAGTCGAGCAAGCATTTTGTTGCGTGCCAAGGTGTTACGTATCGATTGCTTATGCTTGCGGACGGTATTAGACACTCCCATCACCACCAAATCTGACAAATGGACCATCACCGCCATTGCCACCGTCGCTCAACGTCTCAATCTGTAACAGGAAGAACGGTTTTTGGCTGCTGAATGTTACAGATTGAGATTTCGCAACGACGGGCGACCTTTTATCTCGATCCGTAACAGTTAGACCGATTTTTGGCCTCTTCCCGTTACAGATCGAGATCTTTCGGCAGGCACCAACCTTCCGTCTTGATCTGTAACAGTTAGAAGGCCAAACGGTCCCTTGTTGTTACAAATCGATACATTCAGTCGAGTCTGCACTTGTCCATCTCGATCTG
The DNA here is from genome assembly GCA_902465105.1 of uncultured Collinsella sp. Taxonomy (GTDB): domain Bacteria; phylum Actinomycetota; class Coriobacteriia; order Coriobacteriales; family Coriobacteriaceae; genus Collinsella. The sequence continues at coordinate 12,105 of CABQLM010000028.1, read as the reverse complement.
CAACAACTACGGGCCCAAACGGCCTCTAGACGTTACTGATTGAGACAAAGTCGGGGAAGCAGGGGACATCAGGTCCATCCCCTACTCCCAAGTCTGCTTATATATGTTGAGTGACTTTACATAGCGGCCCCGAGCGCCCATGATGTCGCGGACCAGACGCAAAAAGAAGCTGATGCACGAGGTGTCGAAACCGTCCTCCAGGTCCTCCGGATGCACGGCACCCGGCCCGTCGACCGCCGTGTCGCACAGGCGTGCAATGTCATAAAGATAGAGCTGTCCCGCCGTCAGCCAGACATCGTTGACACGCGCGAGGCGCACCGCGATGGCACCCTCACGCCAGCGCTCCTTTTGCACGATATGCGGGTCGTAGACATCAAACCGACGGTCGGTACGCGTGTCGCGCAGCACGACCATACCGGTTGTAGGATCCTTATCCAAGATGCCAAAACGCGAAAAATACTGCGTATCGCGCACTTGCCCGAGCCGCCCGAGTGACGCGGGCGTAAGCGAAGCCGGCGGCTCGTCGACATACAGCTCGAACAACGTTTTGCCATGGTAATAGGGGCGCTCAAAGAGCAACCATTCGGTAAACGCCATGTTATATGCCATGATTTCGTCTTGTGAAGGCTCGGCGCAATAACTGAGTTTCGGATCGACAATAATCTCGAACTGCTCGCGCGCCGGCTCCAAAAACTGAAACTTTCGCAGCATCCAAAACTGAGCCATGTCGGCGATATCGTTACCGACGGCTTCGGCCAGATGCTCTCGGTCTAAAACGTGGTCAGTCATGGCATCCTCCTCAAACTGATGAACCTCAATTTGAGCTTACGAGGAGGGTAAGCCGGCACGACCAACGCAGGCAAAATGGTCCTCCGGTCGCAAACCAACTGCCGACCAAACACTTGACGGAATGCTCAGCCGAATATGTGTACTGAGACAAAGACGCAGGTAGACATAACCATCCGACTCGCTCCTTTGAGCCAGACGCCTGCAGCCATCACAGAAACAGCAGTGCACCACAGTCCAAGAAGTCGACTAATGGGCACCCACACGTCGACAAACGAGCAAATCGCTCGCAAACCCGCAAGGAGCGTCCCCAACGGCCGGCCCAAAAGGAACGTCCCCAAGTGCCGGCACTTGGGGACACTTCTATTGTGCCGGCCGTTGGGGACAGCCCTTATTGGTTCAGTTGTTCAGTTGCGGACAGCCACCTTACAGCGCCAGCGCTCCGGCGACCTCAGCGGCGCAGGCCAGGGCGTCGGCCATGGCGCTCACCACGAGTGAGCTGCCGTTGCGGGCGTCGCCGGCAACATACACCGGCGCGGCATCCGCAGCAACGCCATCCACGCGGGCCGCAAGGTGCGAACCCTCGGCAACCATCACCGGCAGCGGACGGCCAGCGGCGGCAACGGGCACGCCAACGGCGTTGAACACACCGTGCTCGGGACCCGTAAAGCCGCAGGCGATGAGCACCAGCTGCGCCGGCACCTCGTGCTCGGAGCCCACAATGCGCTCGGGCTTGCCGGCCGACCAGTCCAGATCGACCACGCGCAGACCCGCAGCCGCACCCTTCTTGTCCAGCAGCACCTCGAGCGTATCCACGCCCCAGGCGCGCATCTCGCCACCCATGGCGGCAATGGCCTCCTGCTGGCCATAGTCGGTCTTCTTCACATTGGGCCACTGCGGCCAGGGGTTGCTCGCCGTACGCTTATCGGGCGCCGCCGGCAAGAACTCAACTGGCGCACGCTGCGCGCACCCTGGCGCACAGCGGTACCCACGCAGTCGTTGCCGGTATCGCCGCCGCCAATGACCACGACGTCCAAACCGCGCGCGTCAATAGCGGGCTCACCGCCGTTGAGTACCGACACAGTCGAAGCCGTCAGGTAGTCCACGGCGTACACCACGCCGGGCGCATCAATGTTCGCAGCAGAAAGCCCACGCGGGGCACGGGCTCCGGCAGCCACCACAACGGCGTCGAAGCCGTCGAGCTTGGCTGCCACCGCAGGATCACTCACGTCGGCATTCAGCTCAAACACAATGCCCAGCTCGCGCATGAGCGCCACGCGACGCTCGACCACGGACTTCTCGAGCTTCATATTGGGAATGCCGTACATGAGCAAACCACCCGGACGGTCGTCACGCTCAAACACCGTCACGCGGGCGCCGCGACGCGCGAGCTCCCACGCAGCCACCAGGCCAGCAGGACCGGAGCCGACCACGGCAACCATGGGCGCGCCCTCCCCCGCCGGCTCAAAGCGACGCGGACCGCCATTTGCCCACTCATGGTCGCTGATCGCGCGCTCGTTGTCATGGATCGTCGTGGGTTGGCCATCGACCGAACCCAGGTTGCACGCGGCCTCGCAAAGCGCCGGGCACACGCGACTCGTGAACTCGGGCATGGGCGAGGTGAGCGACAGGCGCTCGGCAGCCTCATCCCAGCGACCGCGGTACACCAGCTCATTCCACTCGGGAATCAGGTTGTGCAGCGGGCAGCCGCTCGGGCGTGCCTTGCCAAAGCTCGCGCCCATCTGGCAAAACGCCACGCCACACATCATGCAGCGGCTCGCCTGGGCGCGACGTGCGTCGTCATCGAGCTCCACGTACAGCGGATCAAAATCATGGCTGCGCTCCTCCACGGGGCGAAGCTCGTGGGCCACGCGATCGATATCAAGAAAAGCACCGGGCTTACCCATGGCACTTACGCCTCCTTCTTGGTCGAAGCAACAGAACCGGTAGCGGCCACGGGCGCAACACCCGTGCCCGCAGCACCGCCCGCGACATCAAAGCGAGCGACATCCGCAGCGCTCGCGCGACCGGTCACGATGTCAAATGCCAACTCCTCGGCCTGCGCATGCGTCTTGCCCACGGCCTCGGCCGCAGCGACAATCGCCAGCACGCGCTCGTACTCGGTCGGAATGACCTTCACAAAGTGCTTGCTCATCGTCTCAAAGCTGTAGAGCAGCTTAATGCCGCGCGGACTCTGCGTCGCGTCCACGTGCTCCTGGATGAGCGCGCGAATCTGCGCCAGCTCGCCGGCCGTCGGGGCCTTGAGCTCAACGCTCTCGTGGTTCACGCGGGCGTCGAGCGTGCCGTACTGGTCAAAGACATAAGCCACGCCACCCGTCATACCGGCGGCGAAGTTCTGCCCGACCTCGCCCAGGATGAGCGCCAGACCACCCGTCATGTACTCGCAGCCATGGTTACCGCAGCCCTCGACCACCACGGTGGCACCGGAGTTGCGCACGGCAAAACGCTGGCCAGCAAGACCGTTAATGAAGCCGCGGCCGCTCGTGGCGCCGAAGAACGCAACGTTGCCCACGATAATGTTCTCGTCGAACTTGTAGGTCGCATGCGGGTTGGGGCGCACCGACACCTCGCCACCCGAAAGGCCCTTGCCAAAGTAGTCGTTGGCATCGCCGCACACGTTGAGCGTAATGCCACGCGGAAGGAACGCGCCAAAGCTCTGGCCAGCCGAACCATCGCAATCGATGGTGATGGAGCCGGCGGGCAGGCCCTCGGGATGCGCCTTGGTCACCGCGTTGCCCAGGATGGTGCCCACGCAACGGTTAACGTTGGCGATATCGGCGCGGAAGCGAATCGGGCGCAGGTGAGCACGAGCATCGGCCGTATAGGGCACAAACAACGTGGAGTCGAGCGTCTTGTTGAGCTCGCTGTCCGCGGCCATCTGCGGCAGGAAGTGGCGACCGTCGGCACCCGGGATATGGGCACCAAACTCGCAGGTTGCGCTCGCCAGCACGGGCGACAGATCGAGCAGGTTGGCCTTGCGGTTGCCCGGGACCTCGATCTGGCGCAGGCACTCGGGATGGCCGACCATCTCGTCGACGGTGCGGAAGCCCAGGCTCGCCATGACCTCGCGCAGCTGCTCGGCAACAAAGAGCATAAAGCGCTCGACATGCTCGGGTTTGCCGCGGAAGCCGCGACGCAGGCGGCAGTTTTGCGTGGCGATGCCGGCCGGGCAGGTATCCTGCTGGCAGTCGCGCTGCATGAGGCAACCCATGGAGATGAGCGGCATGGTCGCAAAGCCAAACTCCTCGGCACCCAGCAGGCAGGCGACGGCGACGTCGGTGCCGTCCATGAGCTTGCCGTCGGCCTCGAGCACCACGCGGGAGCGCAGGCCGTTTTGCAGCAGCGTCTGCTGAGCCTCGGCAAGGCCGAGCTCCAGCGGCAGGCCGGCATGCCAAATGGAATCGCGCGCCGCGGCACCCGAGCCGCCGTTATGGCCGCTGATCAAGATCTTGTCGGCAGCACCCTTGGCCACACCGGTGGCGATGGTGCCGACACCGGCCTCGCTGACCAGCTTGACCGACACGCGCGCGCCGGGGTTGGCGTTCTTAAGGTCAAAGATAAGCTCCGCCAGGTCCTCGATGGAGTAGATGTCGTGATGCGGAGGAGGCGAGATCAGGCCGATGCCGGGCGTGGACTGACGGACCTCGGCGATCCAGGGGTAGACCTTCTTGCCGGGCAGGTGGCCGCCCTCGCCGGGCTTGGCGCCCTGGGCCATCTTGATCTGAATCTCGAAGGCGCTGCACAGGTAACGGCTCGTCACGCCAAAGCGCGCGCTTGCCACCTGTTTGATGGCGGAGTTCTTGGAGTCACCGTTGGCCAACGGAGTCTCGCGCCGCGGATCCTCGCCGCCCTCGCCGGAGTTGGAACGACCGTGCAGGCGGTTCATGGCGATGGCCATGCACTCGTGTGCTTCCTTGCTGATGGAGCCGTACGACATGGCGCCGGTGTTAAAGCGGCGGACGATGTTGAGCGCGGGCTCGACCTCGTCGAGTGCCACCGGAGTGCGGCCGCTGGCATCAAAGTCCAGCAAGTCGCGCAGGCGCACGGCACGGCCGGTGCGGTGCAGGCGGGCGCTGTACTCCTTAAAGGCGTCGTAGCTGTCCTCGCGACAGGCGGTCTGCAGCAGGTAGACGGTCTGGGGGTCAATCAGGTGGTCCTCGCCGCCGAGCGGGCGCCACTTGGTCAGACCCAGCGTGGGCAACTGATCGGGAGCCGGGCTTTTAAGGATAGCGAGCGCGGCGTCGTAGCGCTCATTTTGCTCGCGCTCGACGTCCTCGACACCCATACCGCCCACACGGCTCACCGTGCCGGCGAAGTACGCGTTGACGAACTCCGACGTAAAGCCCACGGCCTCGAAGATCTGCGCCGAATGGTAGCTCTGCACCGTAGAAATACCCATCTTGGACATGATGGAGACGATGCCGGCGGTCGCAGCCTTGTTGTAGTTGTCGATGCCCTGCTCAGCCGTCACGTCCAGGTCGCCGCGCGCCGCCAGATCGCGGATGCACGCGTGCGCGTTGTACGGATAGACGCCGCTCGCGGAGTAGCCCACCAGTGCCGCAAAGTCGTGCGGGGACACGGCGTCGCCGCACTCCACCACGATGTCGGCAAAGGTACGCACGCCGGCGCGGATCAGGTGGTTGTGCACGCAGCCCACGGCGAGCAGCGACGGCACGGGCACCTCGCCCGCAGCGGCACGATCGCTCAACACCACGATGTTCACGCCGTCGCGGACCGCAGCCTCAACGTCCTCTGCAAGCTGCTTGAGCGCAGCCTGTAGCGCGCCCTCGCCGGCATCGCGACGGTAGACGGCACGGAAACGGCGGGTCTTAAAGCCCACGCGGTCGATGGCGCAGATGCGGTCGAACTCCTCCTCGCTCAGCAGCGGACGCTCCAGGCGCACCAGCTGGCAGGCCGTGCGGGAATCCTCGAGCAGGTTGCCGTGGTTGCCCAGGTAGAGCGTGGTCGAAGTCACCATGTGCTCGCGCAGGGCATCGATCGGCGGATTCGTGACCTGGGCGAACAGCTGATAGAAGTAGTCGAAGAACGAACGCGTCTTCTTGGACAGGCAGGCCAGCGGCGCGTCGATGCCCATCGAGGCGAGCGGCGCCTTGCCCTGCTGGGCCATGGGGCGCACGACCTCGTCGACGTCGTCCCAGTGATAGCCGAGCTTGGCCATGCGCACGGCGGCGGGTACCTCGGCGTCCTCGGCGAGTGTTGCCGCGACAGGCCTGTCGAGCGCGTCGACGGTCAGCGTCTCTTCGGCGATCCAGTCGCGGTAGGGCTTTTCCTTGGCATAGCGGGCACGCAATTCGTCGTTGTAGATCACACGGCCGCGGGCAAAGTCGACCTCGAGCATCTGGCCTGGCCCCAGACAGCCGCTCGTCAGGATGTTCTCGGGGCGCACCTCGATGGTGCCAACCTCGCTTGCCAGCATAAAGCGACCGTCGCGCGTCACATAGTAGCGGGCGGGACGCAGGCCGTTGCGGTCGAGGGCAGCGCCCAGCGTGCGACCGTCGGTAAAGGCGATGGCGGCCGGACCGTCCCACGGCTCCATGAGCATGGACTGGTAAGCGTCGTAGGCGCGGCGCTCCTCACTCAGGCTGTCGTTGTGATCCCACGGCTCGGGCAGCAACATGGACGCGGCACGCGTGAGCGGGCGACCGTTCATGACCAGAAACTCAAGCACGTTGTCCAGAATCGCGGAGTCGGAGCCCTCGCGGTTGATGATGGGCATCACGCGTTCAAGATCGTGCTGCAGTACGGGGCTGTACAGGTTGGGTTCGCGGGCGCGGATCCAGTTGACGTTGCCCTTGAGGGTGTTGATCTCACCGTTGTGGATGATAAAACGGTTGGGGTGTGCACGCTCCCAGCTGGGCGTGGTGTTGGTGGAGTAGCGCGAGTGGACGAGCGCCACGGCTGTCTTGACGGCGGCGTCGTTGAGATCGATGAAGAAGCGGCGCATCTGCGTGGCCACGAGCATGCCCTTGTACACAATGGTGCGCGAGCTCATGGAGCACACATAGAAGATCTTGTCGCGCAGGGCAAACTCGGCGTCGGCCTTCTTCTCGATGGTGCGGCGGCACACGTACAGGCGACGCTCAAAGGCATCGCCGGCGGGCGTGTCGTCCGGACGGCCCAGGAAGGCCTGTAGGATAGTGGGCATGCAGGCGCGGGCCGTCTCGCCCAAGTCGTGCGGGTCGACCGGCACCTCGCGCCAAAAGAGCAGCGGCACGCCGGCCTCGGCGCAGCCTTCCTCAAACACGCGGCGGGCATCCTCTACGCCCTTGTCGTCCTGCGGGAAGAACAGCATGGCCACGCCATAGTCGCCCTCTGCCGGCAGAATCTGGCCGCACTTTTGAGCCTCTTTACGGAAAAAGTGATGCGGAACCTGGAACAGGATGCCAGCGCCGTCGCCGGTGTTCTTCTCGAGTCCCGTGCCACCGCGGTGCTCCAAGTTGACCAGAATGGACAGCGCATCGTCCAGAATCTGATGATGGCGCTCACCGTTGATATCAGCAAGTGCGCCGATGCCACACGCATCGTGGTCGAATTCGGGGCGATAAAGGCCCTGCTGCTGAGCGGAATCTGCCTGCATCGCGATCCTCCCCTAGATATTTAGTCAGTCAGTTGAATAGGCATACTAGAAGCATCGCCGGCCCGCTGTGTTTCCCACCCGTTTCGAAACAATCGCGTAACGCACGCCCTACGAGTGGGTGCCGCAGGTTGAGCACGTGCCCGAGGTGTCGATTGAGCCCATCGACAACGTCACCTTCCGCGTGCCGGGCGCCTGTAAGCCCACCGCTTCAAACATCTCAATCTGTAACACGAAGACCCAATTTCGACGACTAGATGTTACAGATTGAGATTTTCTGCAGGACGGTTTTGGTTTGTCTCGATCTGTAACACGAAGGGCCGGTTTTGGCGGTCAGCTGTTACAGATCGAGATTTTTCATAGGACCATTTCTTCCTGTCTTAATCTGTAACACCTAGACCCAATTTCCATCCCTCGTTGTTACAGATCAAGACATTTCGGCAGCCCCCTTTCACCATCCTATTCAAATACAACAATTTTGTTAGTCTTGGTTAACTTTTGAGCCTAAAACGGGTATCCTTTGCGGCGTCAAACAAACGGCACGCAGGAGCTCACCATGATCAACCATCTCAAGCAACACTTTGGCTCCCCGCGCACCGGCGGTCACGGAGGCCTAGACATTGCGCGGCATATCGGCCCCGGGTTACTCGTGACCGTCGGCTTTATCGACCCGGGCAATTGGGCCTCCAATATGGCCGCCGGCTCGCAGTTTGGCTACGCGCTGCTGTGGATCGTCACGCTGTCCACGATCATGCTCATTATGCTGCAGCACAACGCTGCACACCTGGGTATCGCAACGGGCGCCTGTCTTGCCGAGGCCACGACGCGCTACCTCCCCCGCATCGTGGGACGCACGGTACTTGCCAGCGCCTATCTCGCAACCATCGCCACCGCCATGGCCGAAGTCCTGGGTGGCGCGATTGCCCTTCAAATGCTCTTTGGGCTGCCCGTGCGCGCGGGCTGCGTCATCGTGGCGGCAGTATCGATGGCAATGCTCACGACGAGCTCCTACAAGCGCGCCGAGCGATGGATCATCGCCTTCGTAGGCGTGGTAGGACTCTCGTTTTTGGCCGAGCTTACGCTGGTCAAGGTCGACTGGCCGCAGGCCGCCACAAGCTGGATCACACCCAGCATGCCCACCGGCTCGGCCGCGATCATCGTAAGTGTCCTAGGCGCGGTCGTTATGCCCCACAACCTCTTCCTGCACTCCGAGGTCATCCAATCCATGCACTTCAAAGGCCAAGGCGAGCAGGTTATCGAAGAACGTCTGCGCTACGAGCTCTTCGACACACTCTTTTCGATGGGCGTGGGCTGGGCAATCAACTCGGCCATGGTCATCCTGGCCGCAACGACCTTCTTTGCACACGGCATTGTCGTAGACGACCTCGCCGTCGCAGCGGCCACGCTCTCCCCCATCTTGGGCCCGGCGAGCTCGACCATCTTTGCGGTGGCACTGCTGTTTGCGGGCCTATCGAGTAGTGTGACGGCGGGCATGGCGGCGGGCACCATCACCGCGGGCATGTTCGACGAGGAATACGACATCCACGACCGACATTCCTCGATCGGTGTGGCGACCTGTTTCGTCGGCGCAGTGGCGGCGTGTCTGATCGTCCCGAATCCTTTTGAGGGTCTCATTTGGAGTCAGGCGTTGCTGTCGCTTCAGCTGCCGATTACGGTCTTTGTGCTTATACGACTCACCAGTTCGCCCCGCGTCATGGGCAAATACGCCAACTCGCGCCCGCTCAACGCGTTGCTCGTAGGGATCGGTGTCATCGTGACGGCTCTCGACATCGTGCTGCTAACGGGGATGTAATGGGATGGCGTGACTGTCCAGATATAACGTCTCAATCTGTAACACGTGAGCCCGTTTTGAACCGTCAGATGTTACAGATTGAGATTTTCTGAGAGATGGTTTCAGTTTGTCTCGATCTGTAACAAGTGGACTCAACTTCCGCTCCTAGATGTTACAGATTGAGATATTCACCGGCAGAATTAACGGGCAGGATATAGCTCAGCAGCTGTAGACGACCTCTCCGTTAAGGTCCATCCGGGCAATCGACACGCCAAAGACCTGTACCAGCACACCCTGGCCGATAGTCTCAGCAGGCATATCCACGGCAACGATGCGCCTGCCATCCATGACGGCAATAGTCTGGCACCCCTGTCAGAACTCCGCGATCGGCTATCGCTTTTCCAGATATCCCGGCACACCATTTGATCCCTTGGGGACGGAGGAAAAAGGGCCCCGGACGGGATATCCGACCGGGACCCTTGGACAGAGCTATGTGATGCTGCAAGTCGCGTGTCTACGAGTTACTCCTCGACGAGCTCAAACTGATCGGGACCGACGCCGCAGACCGGGCACACGTAGTCTTCGGGCAGCTCGGGCGTGTCGACCTCAACCTCGTAACCGCAAACGGTGCACACGAACTTGTACGTCTTCTTTTCCTCAGCCATGATGTTCTCCTCTCGAACGTGACTGCTGGTGTACTTGCTTATTAGTATATATTCTCAATAATATTATGCAAGTATTTTTACAACATTTCTACCCTTGGTACGAAGACGCCTTGGGCGGCGTCTTGCCCTTCAGCACCTTGTGGTAGTAGTCATAGGTCAACGGAGTCTCGCCGCTCAGACGCTCGGCATCCTCAACCTCGCCGATAAACAGCAGATGCGTGCCCACGTCAACGGTGTCAATCAAACGGCAGCTAAACAGCGCCGCCGCGTGCTCGGGCACATAGGGCATGCCAAGGGCAGTCTCGCGGGTCTCGTACTTGGCAAACTTGTCATAGTCGCTGCTGGTGCGGAATCCAAAGTTACCGATGTAGAGCATATCGGCCGTCTGATCGATCACGGTCAGCGCAAAGGCCTTGGCAGACTTGATAACGCCAGACGTGACATTTTCCTTATTCACGGCAGCCGAGATGCGCGGCGGCGTAGACGTCACCTGCACCGCCGTGTTGATGACGCAGCCGGCGCGCAGCCCGTCGGCCGCAGCGCTCACCACATACAGGCCGCTCGGCATGGTAAAGAACGCGGTTTTATCCATAACGATCACTCCCCTAACCCGGGTTGGAACCTCATGGAAGTATGTACCCACAAAAAAGGCGGTACCCATAACGGACGCCGCCTTTGAGACATATGTGTCAAAACAGCAAGGAAGACGAGACACGCCCCACCGCCTCGCAAGCCAAGCACCTAACGGTTGCGCTCCTTGAGGGCACGGTCGATTTCGCGCTGAACGTCGCGTTTTGCCATGTCTTCACGCTTGTCGTAGAGCTTTTTGCCGCGGCCCAGACCCAACAGCAGCTTTACGCGACCATCGGTATTAAAGTAGAGCTCCAAAGGCACCAGCGCATAGCCGCGGTTGCGCAGTTTACCGTCAAGAAAATCAATCTCCTTGCGATGCAGCAGCAGACGGCGCCTGCGGTCGGGGTCACGATTCCACACGCCACCGTGGCTGTAAGGGTGAATATGCAGGCCCACCAGCCAGCACTCACCGCCACGAATCAGCGCAAAGGTGTCAGTAATCTGACAGGCGCGCTCGCGAATCGACTTGACCTCGGTACCGCTCAGTTCGATGCCGCACTCAAACGTCTCGTCGATAAAGTACTCGTGATGTGCCGAACGATTCTTGGAGATGAGCTTGCGTTCGCGTTTACTGGGCATCGCCGGCCTCCTCGGCGTCATCAGCTTTCCCGCTCGCGGCCTCGCGTTTGGCCTTGCGCTCGGCGTTGAGCTCTGCATCGCTCTCGCGCACCAGCTTAATGATCGCCGCGCATGCCTCCTCACCCACCAGGTCGCGGGCACGGACCGTCAGGCGCGTAGCCTCCTGCTTATCGCCGTCGCTCGCAGCGTCGGTCGCACACATGATCAGGCAAATGGCAATTTCGGCCGAAGGCGAGGTCGGTACGCCCTGCAACGCCAGCTCGCCCATCACATGCTCGTCGCTCTCCTCGGCGGCGTCCGCATAGGCAGTATGGATCTTGTTGAGCAGGCGCGTCGTATGCGTATCGCCAGGGGCCAAGCGCAGCGCCAGACGCGCGCAACCCACAGCCGCCGAAACGTTTTCGGTCTCGGGCTCAAGGAAATACTGGCCCAAGTTGGCGTAGGCGCGGGCGGCGCACTTGCCGTCGCTCGCACGTTCTAGCACCGAAAACGAAAGCGATGCCCACTCCTGCTTGTCCTCGAGAGCGCGGAACAGCTCGGCCAGATCCAGACGGTAGTTACAGTTCATGGGATCCCAGCGCACGGCTTGCATCAAGGCGTTGCGAGCACTCACATAGTCCTGTTGGCGAATGTAGGCAAACGCCATGTCGGAATACAGGCGATCAAAGGGCACCTCGACCTGCACCAGCTCGCGCGGATCCTTTTCCACGCGGCGGTAGGCCAGACGCTCAAACTTGCTATCGAAGCTAAAGTACTGGCGATTCTCCCCCGTCTTGCACTCGGCATCGATATATTCCTCGGCAAGCTCAACCAGACGCTCCAACAGCGGCGTCGCCGTTGCCAAGTCTCCCTGCGCCAGGTAATTCTCGGCATACGTAATGTCTTGTAGGCTGATGGGCAGGTCCATGGCAACTCCTCGGTCCAGGTGAAACGCGGCTCATTCCACACATGCGGCGTATACACAAAACCCGGGTCTCTTTCGAGGCCCGGGCAATCAATTTTGGTAGCCCGTACCAGATTCGAACTGGTGATCT